>JAOUCS010000084.1 GCA_029859645.1 Lysobacterales bacterium
TTGTGCCGGTTAATTCTGTGAACTCCACCGCCATCCCGGTATTCGGCGTTGAACGTCTGGAAGTCCTGCGCGATGGCGCATCAGCCATTTATGGCGCTGACGCAGTGGCTGGCGTGGTCAACACGGTTATGAAAAATGACTACGAAGGTTTCAAAATCAGGGGCCGCTGGACCACTTACGACGAAATTCCTCGCGATGACGCCAGTGTAACGATCGAGTGGGGCACACTGTTCAACGAAGACAGGACCGCGGTCGGCATCTTCGCGAACTACCTGCACCGCGATCGCGTCAATTCGCAGGATGATGATCGATGGGCAAATTCTGATTTCAGGGACCGTGTGCCGGAAGATTCCCCCTGGTTTGGTAGCACGGCCTTCCGTAACGACAGCGCCAACTCGCTCTGGGGGCAATACGACCTGGTGAAAAGCATGCGCGGCGACCCGTACGGCCTGGTAGCCAGGGGCATTGTCGACTCCGCCGGCGAATTTGAGACCTATCCCATCGGTGATGAGCGTTGCGAAGGCGGCTACATAATCAACGAGCAAACCTGTGGCGCCGCGGACGGGCAGGGTACCTATCGCTACAACCTGAATGAAAACCGGGACCTGAGTTCGAAGCTGGACAGGTACAATGTCTATGCGTACCTGAACCACGAATTTGACAACGGTGTCGAGGCTTACGGCGAGTTCTCCTGGTACAAATCCGAGACCAACCTGTTTCGCCACCCCTCGGCATCCTTTACTTCCGTGAGGTTGAGGGTTGCTGCCGATAACTACTGGAATCCGCTCGGCCCCTGTGGTTCGCCCAATCGCCTGTCCGAAGAGATCATTGGGCCCGATGTGCCTTGCGAAGGTCTGCAAATGCAGATCGACAATTACCGCCTGGCCGAATTACCGCGAATCGTCGACAACGACGGCAAAGTCTTTCGGATACTGGGTGGTTTGAGAGGTACCTTCGGCACGGAATGGGATTTTGATTCCGCAATCATTTACTCAAAGGCGAAGAGAAACGAAGTCACCCGCAACCGTGTTTCCAACACACTGTGGACAGAAGCGCTCAATGACCCGACTGCAGCCGCATACAATCCTTTCAGTGGTGGTGTTAACAACAACATCGAACGCGTCCTGGTGGACGTCCGCCGCGACAGTAAAACCGATCTCAAGCTGATTGATTTCAAGTTATCCAATGCCAGCCTGGTTGAAATCTGGGGCGGTCCGGTCGGGTTCCTGGCTGGAGCCGAGTACCGCAAGGAATCCTTCTCGGATGATCGTGACGATCGCCTCGACGGAACCATTGTGTTTGAAAACTGGGATGGCGGCACCTATCCGTTCGTGTCCGATGTAGTCAACTCCAGCCCAACACCCGACAACAGGGGCAGCAGGCACGTCACTTCCCTGTTTACGGAATTTGCCCTGCCGGTCACCTCCACGCTGGATGTACAGTTGGCGGTGCGCTACGAGGACTTCTCTGACGTGGGCAGCACCTGGGTGCCTAAAGTCGCGTTTGGCTGGCGGCCAACCGAATGGTTCATGCTGAGGGGCTCGTGGTCAGAGGCTTTCCGCGCGCCGAACCTGATTACGGTCAACGAGTCGCTGGTCGTTCGTAACAACACCCGCACCGACTGGGCCTGTCAATACGCGGCAGACTTCGGCGGAGACCCGGATCAGGATATTATCGATTGCACCAACAACATTCAGCGCAGAGCAACCGGCAGCAAAGAGCTGAAACCCGAAAAATCGGACAATTATTCGATTGGTATCGTGCTAAACCCGCTGGACAACCTGACGTTGACCTTCGATTACTGGACGATCAAGAAAAAAGACACGATCGGCCTGTTCGGTGAAGAAAACCAGACCCTGCTGGACCTGCTGGCGCGGGTCGAAGCAGGCACATCTAACTGTTCTTCTTTTGAAGGTAACCCGCTGTTGGGTCGCAATGAGGTTGAAGAAGACGCGGTTCCCATCTACCTGGCGGCAGGAATTTGCCCCGCAGGTGAACTGGATTACGTCAGCGACATTTATCAGAACCTGGATACCCGCAAGGTCCAGGGTTATGACTGGGGTGTTTACTACGATCTGGCTTCCAATATTGGCGACTGGACGCTGACCTGGGTGGGCACTCACTACACCAAGTACGATCAGGAGCCCGGCCCGGCAGCCAGCCTGCTACTCGAGGCCCAGGATGCCGGCATCATTCCGGAAAATTACCCAGTATCCGGCTTCGCTGACCTGCGGCGTATGGACGGCAACCAGAACACCAAGATGAACGCCCGCGTCCGCTGGAGAAAAGATGCCTGGGGCGCCTCCGTTGCCTGGTTCTACCTGAGTAATTTCTACCAGAGTTCATTGACCCTCGACGACGGGACACGGTATGTCATTCCTTCAATGGCGACCTGGAACCTCAGCGTGGATTACTCCTTTGATCTCTGGCGGAGCAACAGCCGGGTTCGCTTTGGTATCAATAACGTCAGCAACGAGCGTGCTCCGCTGGCGGACCGGTATTTCGGCTATTTCTCCGATGCTCACAGGGACTATGGCCGTTCCTACTACATTGATTTCCAGATGGTCTTCTGAGCATTGCTCACTGAACCGGGGAGCCATTCGCGCTTCCCGGTTTTTACAGACATCAGAAATTGGAACAACGTTTACGCGAAGCCAGGCAGCGCTACCAGGACGTAGGTATTTACCTCGGTCCGGCGGTCACGCTGGTCATGTTATTGATCGGGCCGCAGGGTGGTTTGAGTGACGCGGCGTGGCGGACCGCTGCGCTGGGATTGTGGATGGCCATATGGTGGGCGACCGAGGCCAGGCCGGTCGGCGTTACCGCGTTCATTCCGTTAATTTTCTTTGCCCCGCTGGGTATCACGACACTGCACAAGGCGGCAGCTCCCTACGCCAATCCCATTCTGTATCTTTATCTTGGCGGCTTTTTGCTGGCCCTGGCGATGCAGCGCTGGGAACTGCACAAGCGTATCGCTTTGACCTTGCTGACCGTTTCTGGCACCAACGGAAGATCGCTGGTGGGTGGCTTCATGGTAACCGCCGCTTTGTTATCGATGTGGATGACCAATACGTCCACGACGATGATGCTGTTGCCGATTGTCATATCGGTCATTGCGGTGATTGCCGAGACGGTGACGGAGATCGACGAAAAGGAACGCAAAAATTTCGAGATTTGCCTGCTGCTGGGCACCGCCTTCGGTGCGACGATCGGTGGTGTGGCCACCCTGGTCGGCACCCCGCCCAATGCGTTCCTGGCGGCATTTCTCACGGACAACTACGGTATCGAGATCAGTTTCGCCCGTTGGATGCTGGTGGGCGTGCCGGTCACCATCATCATGCTGCCCATATGCTGGCTGGCGTTGACCCGCCTGGTTTACCCCATCTCATTCGAAACATCGATTGAAACCCAGGATCACCTGAAAGACCTGAAAAAAGCGCTTGGTCCGCCCAGCAGCGCAGAGTGGCGAATCGGGTTCGTGTTCAGTTGCGTGGTGATCGGCTGGATGACCCGGCCCTGGTTGACCAAGTACCTGCCTATCGAGGGACTGAGTGATCCCGGTATTGTAATGATCGCCGCTTTCCTGCTGTTCCTGATCCCCAGCGGTGGTAAAAACACCCTGCGACTGCTGAACTGGAAACAGACCAAGGAATTGCCCTGGGAAATCCTGATACTGTTCGGCGGCGGGCTCAGCCTGGCAGCCTCGGTTTCCGAGACCGGGCTGGCCCACTGGCTGGGAACTTCGCTGGTTCCGCTTGGCGCTCTGGGTATTGCCGCGATTGTCGTGGGCGCAGTGATCCTGGTGATCTTCCTGACCGAACTCACCAGCAATCTTGCTACCACCGCCACGTTGCTGCCGGTGCTGGCCGCGCTGGCGCTGGAACTGGGTATCAGCCCAGTCACGCTGACCGTTCCCGTCGCGCTTGCGGCCAGTTGTGCTTTCATGTTGCCTGTCGCAACGCCCCCTAACGCCATTGTTTTCGGTTCCGGGCGCCTGACAATTCCGCAGATGGCGAAAGCCGGCCTGGTGATGAACCTTGTCGGTATCGTCCTGCTATCGCTGGTGGCGCTGTTCCTGGCGCCGGCCGTCCTCCAGTAGCAGTCTATGGCCATCCGGATTCTCCTGTTCTTTCTCTTGCTGCTGGTCTATAACACCTCACCAGCCGAACAGACCCTTGATCTCGTCCTGTCCGGCGGTATGGTATACGACGGCAGCGGCGGCCCCGGGGTCATCACCGATGTAGGCATCGCCGCTGATCGCATTGTTGCTGTGGGCGACCTGTCCGATCGGCAGTCTGGACGCCGTGTTGATGTTTCCGGCCTGGCAGTCACGCCGGGGTTCATAGATATACACAGCCACGCGGTGCGCGACTCGGTCGAGAAAAGCGGCATTTTCCTGTGGCCGGATGCGGAAAACTACATTCGCCAGGGTGTTACAACGGTCATCGGTGGGCCGGATGGCAGCTCATGGTACCCACTACCGGAACTGTTCAAGCTACTGGAAGAATCCCCATCTTCCGTTAACTTTGGAACATTCGTTGGTCACAATACCATTCGCCAACTCGCGATGGGCCGTGCGGATCGAGCGCCGACAGGCGAAGAGCTCAAGGCCATGCAGGAGATGGTAGACACGGCCATGACAGACGGTGCTTACGGTCTTTCTTCCGGGCTCAAGTATATTCCGGGCGCCTACTCCCAAACGGACGAGGTGATTGCGCTGGCGAAAGTGGCCGGAAAACACGGCGGAATCTACATCACCCACATGCGGGAAGAAGGGACGGGGCTGCTCGAAAGTGTTAGCGAGACGATCAGAATCGGTGAGGAAGGCGGCTTGCCCGCGCAGATTACACACCACAAGGCCATGGGCAAGCGCGCCTGGGGTAAAAGCGTCGAGACCCTGGCCATGGTGGATGCCGCCATTGCCAGGGGCATCGATCTCAGCAGCGATCAGTACCCCTATGCCGCATCCAGCACGGGCATTGACGTACTGTTCCCGGCCTGGAGCCTGGCGGGAGACAAACAGACCCGGCTGGCCCGCCTGCAGGAGCCTGATACCAGGGCTGAAATCAAGGCGGGCATTATCGACAACATCATCAATGACCGGGGAGGAAACGACCCTTCGCGCGTGGCTATAGCCAACTGTCCCTGGAACAGGCAATTCAACGGCCTGAACCTGGCCGAGATTCTTCAGCAGCAGGGCCGGGAAGTGACGGTCGAAAACGCCGCCGAGCTCGCCATGGAACTGGAGGAGTCGGGGGGCTGCAGTGCGGTTTACCACGCGATGTCGGAACAGGACGTCATTCGGATCATGCAGCATGAGCGAACCATGATCGCATCGGACGGAGGCATACACATGCCTGCCGAGGATATGCCGCACCCGAGAAATTACGGCAGCTTTTCCAGGGTACTGGGTCGCTATGTGCGGGAGCAGGCCGTTATCGGTTTCTCCGAAGCGATCCATAAAATGAGCCTGATGCCGGCCATGCGGATCGGTTTGGTCGACCGGGGCCGAATTCAGCCCGGCGCGTTTGCGGATATATCCGTATTCGATCCCGACGTTGTCATTGACCGTGCCACGTTCAAAAACCCGCACCAGTTGTCTGTGGGAATGCACTATGTGTTCGTCAACGGTGTCGCGGTTCTGTTTGATGGCAGCATGACCGGCGCGCGCCCCGGACATGTGCTGAGGCATTCAGGAGTCAAGCCATAACATTACTGCGTTGCTGGTGGCGTAGGGTCAGGGGATGTGGTCAAAAGGGTTTTCATCATTTCTTCGGCAAAAATGGCAGCGGACTCCTCGAGCATCTCCCGCGTGGTTTCATCACCGCTTTCATAGGTCACCGCTGGAATACCCCGGCTCTTGTAAAAGTAGTTCTTCGCATTCGGCTGTTCCGATACCGGGTTTGCCGCATGCTTGAATGGAAAATCGGGCAGGCGCTGTGCGGATGCGTCCAGCCAGA
Organism: Lysobacterales bacterium; assembly: GCA_029859645.1. Lineage (GTDB taxonomy): Bacteria > Pseudomonadota > Gammaproteobacteria > Xanthomonadales > SZUA-36 > JAHEFT01. The sequence goes on from JAOUCS010000084.1 coordinate 5,961, forward strand.
GGGATGCGAAATCCGGCGGATCGGTGACCCTGGGCTGGGTGTAGAACAGGTCTTCGAAGGTCGAGTGAAAATCCAGCATCAGGCGCAGTGTTCGGCCATCTGATTCCTGTTGTTGCACCCACCGGATCACCGCCGTTGATTCAGGTTGCGTGAATGGCCCCCAGTCACGGTTGAGGTCCACGCCGTTGACGTTATGCCGCCAATGTCCTGCAGCCACTCCGTCGGGGTTCAGCAGCGGGACGATGCCCAGCTTGAAGCGCTGCCGGAACCGTTGCGCCAGTTCCGAATCACCCAGTACTGTATCAATGAACGTCTGCATCGCAATGGCGCCGGTGACTTCCGGCGGGTGCTGACGGCCGATCATCAGGACAAATTCAGGGCGGTCCGCTGTTTCGGCCAGGATGATGGGCCGGCCCTGAACGCTTTGACCTATCAGGCGCGTGCTGACGTCTTCGTGGTTTTCCAGCAGGTTCAGCCAGCGGCTGTAATGCTCCCTGCCGAGGATTTCCCCGCCCGCGACCCAGACCCTGGCCTGTTGCAATTGCAAGGTCAATTCCATCCGGTCATCAGCGCCCTTGATCACCTGCTCGGGTGGCAGTTCGAGCCAGTTTTCGCCATCCAGGCTGATTTTTGGCCAATAACGAGCATAGCCGTTATGGAATTGCATCTGTATTGTGACCCGGTCACCCGGCCGGCCGCTCACCCGATAGGCGTACCAGGGTGACTTGTTGATGGGTGGTTCGTCCTCGGGGAACAGGATCAGCTCGAAGTCGCCATCGTCTGAAATGTTACAGCTGCCGAGCTGGCCGCCATCGAAATGGGCATCGAGCAGCGTGGTGCCGGAACTGCAAAAGGTGTCCCTGTGGTGGGTTTGTGGTGTGGAGCAGCCGCTGACGGCCAACGCCAGGATCAGCGCGCAGGCAATAATTCTTGTCATTTTTTATCCAAGGACGTCGTTTGGCCGTCGGGGCCAGGAGGCCATGGCAGGCAATGGTCAATGATATCGCGAGTGCTCAGCTCATTCGAGTGCAGTGTACTGTAGAACTTTTCCAGGAAGCGCGTGCTGAACGAGATGCTATGCTTCGTCATTCCCGGGATATCCGCCGGTTTGGAAACAACCGCGTCCTGGTTGGAGAGGAACGGCCCAGCAAGCTGTTCCCAATCTGCACGTGGATCACAGAAACCCAGGTAATAGCGCTCCGTGACCTTGTCTATGGGTAATCCCGGGGCCGGTCCGGCGTAATGGGCGTTAACCAGGCCACTCATGTCAAAATCATAGGGCAAGGGATGCTGCCTACCGTCGCTGTCCTGCAGCAGAACGAGATTGCGTTCCCTGACAATGGACCAGTCAGTATTGCCTATCATGTACTGGAACAATGCAACCTGGTTGGCGGCGCCCAGGTGGGTTTTATCAGGATCAAAACTGTGGCGGCTGAGTAGCTCAAAGCCGTTGCGGGCCGCCACGGATTCGAAGTGCTCTGTGAAAAAAGCGTAATTCGTGATTTTCCGGCCCGGCTTGTGGGGGTTCGGATAAGTCATGTGAACCAGCCTGGCCCGGATACTGACGTCTGTGATTTCGTTATACAGCAAGTGTGCCAGGTACTCACGGAGCAGGAATTGCTCCCATTGTGAGGGATTAACCCGGTTCTGAGCTGCTTCGATCGACAGGCCCTGTCCGCAATGCGTGGTCAGGGGCAGCATGGATTGACCGTCAAACGGGGTATCCACGGTTTTGTTCTTGTCGAACCGGACAAACAGCAGTGGCGCAGAGCAGTTTTTCGTCAGTGACCGCCAGCCTCCCCGGATTCTGACTTCGATCGGAATGGTAATGGGCTGGCCGTGCTCATCGATATATTCCAGCACGGTCGGCTGGTAGTCACAATCAGGATTCTCCCGGGGCCGGCACAGGGTCTTGAAATCCAGCGGTATACTCATCTCCAGCATTTCATGGCTGGAAAACAGCGGCGTGTCAGCTGTCGCTTCCTGCAAAGTGAGGACTGCCAGGAGACAGCAAACGGCAAGGATTCTTGACATCATCCCTTGGCTTCGATTCGCCTGCGGTGCAACAGCGGTTCCGTGTAACCACTGGGCTGCTCGCGTCCCAGGAAGACCAGGTCGCAGGCCGCCTGGAATGCAATGCTCGATTCGTAATCGGGCGCCATGTTGCGGTACAGCGGGTCTGCTGAATTTTGCTGATCGACGATGACCGCCATACGCTTCATCGTTTCCATTACCTGCTCGGCTGAGCAAACCCCGTGGTGCAGCCAGTTGCAGATGTGCTGGCTGGAAATTCTCAGGGTGGCGCGATCTTCCATCAGGCCGACATGGTTGATATCAGGGACTTTCGAACAGCCAACGCCCTGATCAATCCAGCGCACGACATAACCCAGGATACCCTGGGCGTTGTTTTCCAGTTCGGTGTGGATGTCTTCTGGTCGCAACACCTGGTCGCCCAGTAGCGGCGGTGTGAGTATGTCATCCAGGCTGGCCGGGGGACGCGACCTAAGTTCTTGCTGGCGTTTTGCGACGTTATAGCGCAGATAATGCGTTGCGTGCAGTGTCGCCGCGGTGGGCGAGGGCACCCAGGCACAGTTGGCGCCGGCTTCCAGGTGCGCCATCTTGGTTTCCATCATGGCTTTCATTTCGTCGGGCATGGCCCACATGCCTTTGCCTATCTGGGCTTTGCCACGAAAACCGCAAGCCAGGCCGATATCGACGTTTCGGTCTTCGTAGGCCATTATCCAGGGCTGTTTCTTGATGGCTTCCTTCGGCAACACCGGTCCCGCTTCCATTGATGTGAAAATTTCATCACCAGTACGGTCAAGGAAACCGGTGTTGATGAAGACGATGCGCTCACTGACGGCGCGGATGCACTCCTTCAGGTTCACCGTGGTGCGGCGCTCTTCGTCCATCACTCCGACCTTGATGGTATTGCGGGCGAGTCCCAAACAGTCTTCGATTTGATTGAACAGGGTATTGGTAAAAGCGACTTCTTCCGGCCCGTGCATCTTGGGTTTGACGATGTAAATGCTGCCCGTGCGGCTATTGGGCATGGTGGTGTCGCCCTTGATATTGTGGATCGCGCAAAGAACGGTGACCATGCCGTCCAGAATTCCTTCCGGAATTTCATGGCCTTCACTGTCGAGGACGGCGGGCGTGGTCATCAGGTGGCCGACGTTTCGTACCAGCATGAGACTCCGGCCGTGCAGTTTCAGCTCCCTGCCGTCAGGAGAAGTATAGAACCGATCAGGATTGAGGCGGCGGGTCATCATTTTTCCGCCTTTTTCGAATTCGTCTGACAGGTCTCCTTTCATCAGCCCAAGCCAATTCCGGTACACATTGACCTTGTCTTCCGCGTCGACCGCTGCGACGGAATCTTCGCAATCCTGGATCGTGGTTAGTGCCGCTTCCAGCACGATGTCACGGGTGCCCGAGGCTGACAGTTTGCCAACCGGATGTTCGGGATTGATCTGCAACTCGATGTGCAGGCCATTGTTTTCGAGCAGGACTATTTCAGTGCCGCCATGCAGAGCAAACCCTGAAAATTGCCCGGGATTGGCAAGCGCTGTGCTCCGGCCGTTATCAAGAGTGATTTCAAGACTTGCAGGTCGCTCCGAAACGTTTACATGATAATCGACAACTTCGAGGTGGCTACCCGTATTCAGTGGTGCTACCTGGTCCAGAAATCCGGCAGCGACTTCTATCACCTTGCGTCCACGTTCCGGATTGAATCCCGGGCCCTTCTGACAGCCGTTCTCTTCCGAAATGACATCGGTTCCATACAACGCATCGTAGAGGCTTCCCCATCGGGCATTGGCGGCGTTCAGCGCATAGCGCGGATTACTGACCGGCACAACGAGCTGCGGGCCGGCTATTTCTGATATCTCGCGGTCGACCCCTGAGGTGGTGATAGCAAAGTCTTCACCGTCAGGCACCAGGTAACCTGTTTCCTGCAGAAAAGCCCGATAGCGGGCAGCATCGATGGGCCCCGGATTAGCAAGATGCCAGGCATCAACCTGGGATTGAATGAGTGCGCGTTTCTTCAGCAGCACGCGGTTTTGAGGCGCCAGGTCCTGAACCAGGCGTGCCAGGCCGGTCCAGAATGTGGCCGCAGCAACCGCGGTGCCGGGAATGACCTCTGTTTCTATCAGATCGTACAGTTCCTGGGCAACGAGCAAGCCGCTGCATTCAATTCTGGAGCCCATGGCGAATTCCTGTCAGTTCTGCTGGCTGGCGTAGTAATTTAGCAGAGCGTCGATTTCTTCTGCACTGAAGTCGGCCAGCTTTCTCTCCATGGTCGAAGGGACTGCATGTTCGCCCGTGGGTACAAACTTCAGCGCGTGTTTCAGGTAGGGTGCCCATTGGCCGGCCAGTTTTGGCCCGACACCGGCAGCGCTGCCACCCTGCTGATGACATGTTTCACAGCTTTGCAGGTGCAGGGCGGCGCCCGTTGCCGCCAGGCTCGCATCAAATTTTTGCGGTGCTGCGACCCAGGGCCTGGAGCTGTAATGTTCACTGAGCTTCTGGATATCTTCGCTGGACAGGCCTCCGGCTATTTTGCACATGTCCGTTTTAGGCTTCGAAGTGTCGCCGCTCCGGTAAGCGCTTTTCACACAGGGGCGACCCCAGATCTGGAAGGATTCCAGGCTGTCTGAAATATATTTGGTTGACTGCCCTCCAATGATCGGCACATCGGAGTAGGGCGAAGCGCCGTCGGGACCATGACAGCTTTCACAGCTGGCCGTCAGTTCTTCGAAATCCCCGGCTAAAACAATTCCTGAAATTCCCGGAATCAGAAAAAAAACCAAGCTAATCCATAGTTTATTCATGGCGGTCCCTCCGCGATCGACAGTCAATCTGAATATAAGCAGATGGAGCAGATTACACACTGACCCAAATCACTCGTATGGGCTGACTTTTATCAGGCGTGTTTCATCTTCGGACCATTATGGGGAAAATTGGCCCGGGAGTGAAACAATTGAAGCGAAACAGCGCTTAGCCGCCGATATCCAGCGTCCAGAAGTAATGGAATGTGTAGCCGTTATCGGTATTAATTCCTACGCCAAGCCCTGCATGCGTGAAGTCCGGGTTCATGATCAGTTCACAATGTCCTGAGGTGCTTTTTAACCACATATTGACCACTTGCTCATCGGACCGGTTGACCGATGATGCGGCGAGGTTCTCGCCTATGCGGGTACCGGACCAGTAGGGCCAAACTCTATCGCTGAATACTGTTCCGTCTTTGGATGTGTGAGAAAAATAGCCGTTGCTGGCCATGTCCATGGAGTGTATTTTTGCGATAGTTGCCAAGTCATCATCCCATTTCATTGCGGCTTGAGCCGGGTATTCCTTGCCATTGCAAACCTGGGCCTGACCACGTGCCGCATTGACGGCCGCCAGCAGGGACTCGGATACCTTGCCGGTCGTGCCATCATTGGGTTCAGGTTCGGGATCCGGGTCGGAGCCGGCCTGAACCTGCACTGTGATGGTCACGTCATCTGAATCCGTGGCACCGTCATCATCCGTTACCGTCAGTCGCAGAACGATCTGTCCCGCAGCATCCGGCGCGGTAAACTGCACCTGCAGGTTATTGAAGCCGCTCAGGTTCACATCGGTCCCTGATATCTGGGTCCATTGGTAGCTGATGACAGTCCCGTCCGTGTCGTTTGCGCCACCGGAAATGGTTACGGTGTCACCGGCCATCACGGTTTTATTGGAACCGGCGTTTGCGGACGGCTTTTTATTTGGCGGAGGCGCCGGTTTTTCAAACGTAATCCTTACGCTGTCAGAGCTGGCAGCGCCGTCGTCATCTGTTACTGTCAGCAACAGTTCCGTATAACCTTCTTCGTTGAGTGCCGTGAAAGTCACCCGGTCAGTGTGGGCATTGTTCAGGCCGACCTGCGCTCCCGCTATAACTTCCCAGTTCCAGGAAGCAATGGTGCCATCGGTGTCAGAGGCGTAACCTTGCACGCTGATCACTTCACCCGGCTCAACGGTTCTGTCGGAACCTGCATCGGCGCTTGGCGCCAGGTTTTCGGGTTCCGGTTCGGAAGGAGAATCAATCACCTCGATGACCACGTCGTCGCTGTCACTGGCGCCGCCATCATCGACTACGGTCAAACGAAGTCTTATCGCCCCGGCGGTATCGGGTGCGGTGAATTTAACGGTTGGTTGGTCAGCATCTGTCAGTTGGACCTTGTTTCCGGCGACCTGTTTCCATGACCAGCTCACAATGCTTCCATCCGGATCAGAAGCCATGCCATTGATGACGACGGATTCCGCCATCTCTACATCAAAACTGCTGCCCGCGTTGGCCTGTGGAGACTGGTTCTCTTTCTCCGCTGATTCCCGAAGGATTCTTTCGATCTGAAACTGCTGCGTCGCAGTGTCCCAGCAGAGCTCGATATCGACGTTCTCCCCTTCTACCACGGCCCCCCGAATAAGGATTTTCCCGGGTTCCGGTGTTGAAACCACGGCATTGGAAATATCGACGGCTTCAGGATCCTTGATAAATTCAGACGTGAAGCCTGTTGTTGCAAAAGAGACGCTCTTGCTGAGCTGGTTGCCGTCGATATCCGTGACAACAACGGTTAATTCATGGTCTCCCTGGCTGAGCAGTGAATAGTTCCATTTCATCGACCAGCCGGACATTTCCGAATCGGGGTAGCCAGGAAATGCTTCGGCCACATCGAGGCGGGTGCCGCCATAAGGCACCAGGCCAACACTGACACCGTCAATGAATGCTTCCACCGAGACAATTTGACGATCGCTGACCGCCCACCCGGAAATCTGCCCGATACCGGACCTGGTTGAATCTTCGGCGGGTTCCCCTATGGCAAACTTGATGTCTGCCTGCGCAGATGCGCAAAGCGCCAGCAGCATAAGTGCCGACGTGAAAAATGACCTGATCATCAACCCTCCTCCTTGACGGTTTTGATGTCAATCCTTTGGCCCGCGTCAGGTATGACGCATGATCATATGATTTTTATAACATTTTTCGTGTTGCAAGGCAAAAAATGAGGCCTGGGCAGTTTCGGGCTACACTTGCAGTTTCAACAGGTTAAATGCGGGGTGCCAGGTGAAATTATCGGTCTTTGGCAAAAAGTTTGCCCGAAACTCGGGAATCGTTAACCTGATGGACGATTTGGGCACTGCTTTGCTGCTTAATCCGGAAATGATCATGATGGGCGGGGGCAATCCGGGACGGATCCCCGAAGCCGAGGCGCTTTTCAGGGAGAGCCTGGAAGGCTTTCTCGTCGATGACCGGGCGCGCCACGAATTGCTCGGTCAGTACCAATCGCCGGCTGGTGACCTGGGTTTTCGCAAGGAGATGGCTGCGTATCTTGCCAGGCAATATGGCTGGCCATTGAGCGAACACAATATCGCCGTATCCAATGGCAGCCAGTCGGCTTTCTTCATTTTGTTCAACATGTTCGCCGGAAATATGCCAGATGGCAGCAACAGGAGCATTCACCTGCCCTTGACGCCTGAATATCTCGGTTACGCCGATTGTGGTCTCAGCGATGAGTTCTTTTCTGCCACCCGGCCGGAGATTGAATGGCTGGAAGAGGATCTTTTCAAGTACCGGGTTGATTTTTCCAGGCTGAATCTCGACCGGCAGGCTGGGGCCCTGTGCGTATCGAGACCGACCAATCCGACTGGCAATGTGCTGACCGATGAGGAAGTCAATCATCTGGATGAGCTGGCCAAACAAAGGGAAATACCGCTGATTATTGATGGCGCCTACGGCCTTCCGTTTCCCAATATTCTGTTTGCGCGAGCGACCCCTGTCTGGAACGAAAACACTATTTTGGTATTGAGCCTGTCCAAGCTGGGGTTACCGGGCGTGCGCACGGGTATCGTTATTGCGCGGGAAGACATCATTGCAGCTTATGCCAACGCCAACGGTATCGTGAACCTCGCCTGCGGGAATATCGGGGTGTCCATTGCGACCGACCTGTTCAGACGCGACAGGATGGCAGAACTCACCGGCAGCCTCATCACGCCCTTTTACCACCAGCGTGCGCAACAGGCGGTCGGTGCCTTTCGAAACGCTTTTGGGGACGTACCCTTCCGGATTCACAAGCCGGAAGGTGCATTCTTTTTGTGGCTATGGTTCGAGGGATTACCGCTAAGCTGCCAGGAGTTGTACGAGCGCCTGAAAAAGCGGGGTGTGCTGGTTGTGCCGGGGCATCATTGTTTCTTCGGCCTGAAAGAGGACTGGCCGCACCGTCACGAGTGCATCCGGGTTTCCTATGTTCAGGACCAGGAGAAAGTCCGGCAGGGTGTCGCCATCATCGCCGAAGAGGTGGAAAAAGCCTACCGCGGCGGATAAGGCTTAACCAAACTCGTGCGAGAACGTCGCCGGCATGATGATCTGATCAATGCGTTCAAGGTGCCCCTGGCTCAGCCTGACTCGGCTGGCAGCGCAGTTTTCCCTGATCTGCCCGGTGCGGGTAGCGCCGGTAATACAGGACGTGACCCCGTCTTTCTGCAGAATCCATGCAAGTGAGAGCTGGCCGATCGTGCAGCCGGCTTCATCTGCAATGGATTGCAGCTGCTGGACCCGTTCCAGCATTTCCTGGTTGCCCGCCAGGTCCTTGATCCACTGGTTCTGGCGATCATCACTGGCCCGGCTGCCTGCCGGCAAGGGTTCTCCGGGTTTGTATTTTCCGGTAAGAATGCCTTGTTCGAGGGGGGAAAAGACGACCTGGCCGATGCCATGTTCGCGGCATACCGGCAATACCTCTACCTCCAGGTCACGCATCAACATGTTGTAATGGGGTTGGCTGGAAACCGGGGCATAGTGACGGTCACCACAGATTTTCAGTGTTTTGCGGATTTTCTCAGCAGGCCAGCAAGAGAATCCCCAGTAGAGAACCTTGCCCTGCTGGATGAGGTCGTCCATGGCGCGAATGGTCTCTTCCAGGGGCGTTTCGTCATCGTAGCGGTGACATTGGTACAGGTCGATATAGTCGCTGCCGAGCCTTTTCAGGCTGGCCTCACATTGTTCCATGATGTGTTTGCGTGATAGTCCCTGGTCGTTGGGTCCGTCACCCATGGGAAAGTAGACCTTGGTAGCCAGAACATAGGACGACCGCGTGTATTTACCCAGCAATTTACCCCACATCGACTCACAGGCGCCCGCAGCATAG
>JAOUCS010000194.1 GCA_029859645.1 Lysobacterales bacterium
AATCCGCCGCGCCCGCTCGCCTTCATCCCTGCATTGACAGAGGGCGCGGATGCGCTGCGCAAAGCAGACGCGGAACTCGGCCTTGCACTGTCTGAAGATGAAATTGATTACCTGGTAGCTGCTTTTGCCACAATGGGCCGTGACCCCAGTGATGCAGAGCTGATGATGTTTGCCCAGGCCAACTCGGAGCATTGCAGGCATAAGATTTTCAATGCCAACTGGACCATCGACAGTCAACCGATGGAGCAGACCCTGTTTGGAATGATCCGCAACACGCATGCCTGTGCGCCGGATGGCGTGCTTTCAGCCTATCATGACAATTCAGCCGTCATAAGCGGGCCGCAAGGGCAGCGATTCTTTATCGATCCGCAGTCTGGCGTTTATTCCTGGTATACCGAGAGTCTGCCGTTCCAGATCAAAGTCGAAACGCACAATCATCCGACCGCCATCTCGCCCTTTCCTGGAGCGGCTACCGGGTCCGGTGGCGAAATCCGGGATGAAGCCGCCACCGGTCGCGGTGCGCGCCCCAAGGCGGGCATCAGCGGATTCTCGGTTTCTCACCTGGATTTACCCGGGGTGGATTTACCCTGGCGGACCGATTTCGGCAAGCCTGACAGAATTGCCAGCCCGCTGGAAATCATGATCGAAGGTCCGATCGGCGCCGCTGCGTTCAACAATGAATTTGGCCGGCCTGCGTTGTGCGGATATTTCAGGACTTTCGAGCAACACATCGACGGCATACTGTGGGGTTACCACAAACCCATAATGATTGCAGGCGGCATGGGGACCATCCGCGAGCAGCACGTGCAAAAACTGCCGCTCAAACCCGGTGCGCACGTTGTCGTGCTGGGCGGCCCCGCCATGCTGATCGGCCTGGGCGGGGGCGCAGCTTCATCAGTGGGTAGCGGCCAGAGCCAGGAGAATCTTGACTATGCTTCGGTGCAGCGTGGAAACCCCGAAATGCAGCGACGCTGTCAGGAAGTAATCGACGCCTGTTGGGCCATGGGGGAACAAAACCCCGTACTGTCGATTCACGATGTTGGTGCGGGTGGATTATCGAACGCATTGCCCGAGCTGCTGGACGATGGCGGTCACGGCGGCAGCCTTGAATTGCGCCGGGTGCCGAGCGCCGATTCATCCATGTCACCGATGGAAATCTGGTGCAATGAATCTCAGGAACGCTATGTACTGGCCATCGACGACGATAGCCTGGGCATTTTTGAAGCCATGTGCCGGCGTGAGCGTTGTCCCTTTGCGGTGCTCGGGCAGGCCACCGAGGTGCGGCAACTCAAACTGACTGATCAACTGCTGGGTTCAGATCCGGTGGATATGCCACTGGAAGTGCTTTTGGGCAAAACGCCGCGCATGTTCCGCGAGGCTGAGCGGCGCTCGTTCCAGGGTGACGGCTTCGATGGTTCCGGGGTCGATACGGGTGAAGCGCTCAAACGTGTGCTGCGGTTTCCCTGCGTAGGCAGCAAGTCTTTTCTCATCACGATCGGTGACCGGACCGTGGGTGGCCTGGTCACCAGGGACCAGATGGTCGGGCCATGGCAGGTTCCGGTTGGAGATGCTGCGGTCACCTTGAGTTCATTCAATGCCGATACCGGTGAGGCCATGGCCATGGGAGAACGGACCCCATTGGCCGTGCTCAACGCACCAGCCTCGGGCCGCATGGCCGTGGCGGAGGCTGTGACCAACATGGCCTGCGCTGCGATTGGTGACATCTCTCAGATCCGTCTGTCCGCGAACTGGATGGCTGCCGCGGGTGAGTCCGGCCAGGATGCCGCTTTGTTTGACACGGTGCAGGCTGTCGGCATGGAAGTCTGCCCCGAACTGGGGATTGCTATTCCCGTGGGTAAAGACTCGCTTTCCATGAAAACCGTGTGGCGGGACGCTGGCGCAGAGAAGCGCATGCTGGCGCCGGTATCACTGATTGTTTCCGCTTTTGCTCCCGTCGTTAACGTGCATCGGACCCTGACGCCACAATTGGATCTCAGCGGTGGCGATTCATGCCTGTTGCTGATCGATTTGGGCCAGGGACGCAACCGGCTTGGTGGTTCTGCGCTGGCACAGGTTTATCAGCAGTTCGCAGGCGAAGTACCCGACCTGGACCGCCCGGCCCAGTTGAAGCAATTCTTCAACGTGGTGCAGCGTCTGAATGAGTCCGGCCTGATCGCGGCTTATCACGACCGTTCCGACGGTGGCGTGCTTGCGACATTGTGCGAAATGGCTTTCGCTTCCCATTGTGGTCTTGATTTGCACCTGGATTTGGCGCCCAAACAGTTAAATGCTTTCCTGTTTGCTGAAGAACCGGGGGCGGTCATCCAGGTGTCTGACGGCAACCGTGCCGAAGTCATTGCGCGTCTCGAGGCGGCGGGACTCGGTTCCTGCATCATCGACCTGGGACGGCCGGCGCCAGGCGATCGCCTGATGGTGAGCAATGCCGGGGAACAGGTTCTGACCGAAAAACTGCCGGATCTCCAGGGCTTGTGGTCTGAAACCAGTCACGTGGTGCAGAGGCTGCGTGATCACCCGCAGTGCGCCGACGAAGAACGGGAATCAGTGGTCGATTGGGGTAGTCCGGGTATGCAGCCGGTTGTGAGTTTTGATGCAGCCGAGAACCCAGCAGCGCCCGCCATTGCACGTGGCGCTCGGCCGGCAGTTGCGATCTTGAGAGAACAGGGCGTCAATGGCCATGTCGAGATGGCGGCGGCTTTCGACCTCGCCGGTTTCGAAGCGACGGACGTGCACATGTCTGACCTCGTCGATGGCCGCCGCAACCTCGAAGCATTCTCGGGGCTGGTGGCCTGCGGAGGATTTTCTTATGGCGACGTGCTGGGTGCGGGTCGCGGATGGGCCAAGTCCATCCTGTTCCATGAGGATCTGCGAAAACAGTTTGGTCGCTTTTTCAACGACCCGGCAAAATTTGCGCTTGGCGTCTGTAATGGCTGCCAGATGATGTCGGCACTGAAGGAACTGATTCCCGGCGCGGAGTCCTGGCCTGATTTCGTCGCTAACCGTTCCGAACAATTCGAAGGAAGGTTCAGCCTGGTTAAAATTGAAGAGTCCGCTTCCATCCTGTTGTCTGGAATGGCAGGCTCGGTGATTCCAGTTGCAACTGCTCACGGCGAGGGGAGGGCAGACTTTTCACGGCAAGGGTCAGCACCGGAACGCGTGGTCATGACCTATGTGGACGGTCATGGTGTAGCAACGGAACATTATCCCCAGAACCCCAACGGTTCGCCGGGGGGGGTCACCGGTTTGTGCAATACTGACGGTCGCGTGACCATCATGATGCCGCATCCGGAACGGACCCTGAGAACGGTGAATTTTTCCTGGGCGCCGAGGGAATGGGGCGCCCAATCGCCCTGGCAGCGGATGTTTTTGAATGCCCGGAAATGGGTGGATTGACTTATGGCGGAAGCAACACAGAAAGAAGAACTGAAACTGAGTGAACTGTTGATCCTCGCATCCATGTGGATGCTGTTTGGCTTCATGATCTGGTTTTACCTTTCGGCCTTTCATGGCGCACCGGCCCGCATGGCGGCTGACGCCATTCTGAATCACTTGCTGGGTGATGATTTTTATCGCATCATCGTCGAACCCAACCAGCACTTTCTTTTTCAGGTGGAAACGCATATCCCGTTCACTTTCCGGGACGGGACGACGGACGCACTCGGTTTCGTCATCAATCCGCTTATCTTCAGTTACGGCTTGCCGCTGTTGTTTGGCCTGGTGATGGGCTCAGATGTCAGCTGGCTCAGAAAATTCATTATCATGCTGGTGGGATATATTGTGATTACCGCGGTCCAGGTGTGGGGCGTGGTGTGGGAGTCGCTTAAAATGCTGGCTTTCAATTTCGGAGAACAGACACATTCCGTGATCACGTCTCATGGCATTTCGGACTCATCAATTGCGCTGGGCTATCAATTGGGCACACTGATTCTGCCGGCGCTGGCCCCGATTTTTGTCTGGGTGCTCAGTAACCGCCCACTGGTGGAACAATTCGTAGGATGGCAATTGGATCAGTTGAAAGACGGGCGGAACCCATGATTTTTTTGAGTGTCTGTGCTCAGAGGCCGTGAATTCGGTACTCTAGTTCAAGACCCCGTTAAGTTAAGCAGGACAAGGCCAAGTGCAGACAGGCGAAGAAATCGCAGATATCGAACATTCAGCGGAACCATCGCTGCCGCGGCCTGACAGCGCCGTTTGTGAATATCTGATCGAACATGAGCGGCTGAAGGATAATGACCTCAAGCGCGCCCTGACTTACCAGGAACAGCACGGTGGCGACCTGGTCACGCTGCTTGTGCGTCTCGGCCTGGTTTCCGAGCGGGACGTAGCCGAAGCGGAGGCAGGGTTGCTCGAATTACCGCTGATTCGCACAGCGGATCTGCCTGAGCAGGCGCCTGAATT
>JAOUCS010000195.1 GCA_029859645.1 Lysobacterales bacterium
CAGGCAAAGTTCAACGGCACCAGCCTTTACGCGATCCTGTCGGCCACCACGAACGACTATATCCGCATCAATATTATTGAAGATGATGCCGTTGTCCGTTCGGAAAAAATCCCTATAGCCTACGGGTCAGACAGCTACGAGTTGGCTACCGGACTGGAAGACAAAACCCACAAGATCGAAATCGTGAAAGAAACGGCCTTCGGGCGCTGGACCTTGCTCGGATTCGAGCTGGAAGACGGCAAGGACCTGGATCCGGACCCACCTGCAAGACCGGGCCGCAAACTGGTGTTTTACGGCGACTCCAACCTGGCCGGCGACTCACTTGAACATGAACAGAACAAAAACCAATCAGGGTGGTCTCTGGCGGTGAAGATGCAGATCTGCGCAGCTGGACTCTCGATTTAAATGAGTTGTCCGTTCAGAACCTCAACCACACCATTTATGATCTTGAGTCGTCGTATGACGGTTCAATTGTCCTTACCGGGGAAGGAGGCTGGAACGGGGGTACTGATACAGACACCTTCAGGATATCGGACGAATTCGGCCTTCTGACCGGGACCAGAGCCCCAATCGGCTACGTCTACTGTGTTGCACTTTCCCGCAATGCCCAATGGGCCGTTGCCTCCGGATTCTACGGAGATATCCTGGTTTACGAGACCTCCGGCCTGGAACTGTATGCAAGCAAGTCAACAAGAAAGAAGAGAACCAAGGCACTTGAGTTCTCACCTGACGGCACCGTTCTCGCCTCGACTTCAACGGCGGGAAAAATCCAGCTCTGGTCCTTCCCACCGGATTGCTCACTCGATTCATGCGAACTTGAATCAGTCCCCGTGTCAATGAGCCACTCGGGTTCGTGGGTTTTTCCGATTGCCATCGCCCCATACAGTGATGGGGACGTGACCCAAATCGTGTCGGGTAGCGACAGCGGAAAGGTCAAGCTCTGGACTATCGAAAACCTCGCCGGCTTGAATCCCAATGTTCTGCTTGTTCGAGAAATCGAATCCGAATCGGTGTACGCCCTGGACTGGTCACCTGAATGGGACAAAATAGTGGCCGCGGGCAACGGCAGTATTACCGTTTATGATGCAGGGACCCTGGATATTATCTTCCACATTGAGAATGCTCACGACGGCCGCATAAACGACGTGGCCTTTTCCCCTGATGGATCCTTGATCGTATCGGGGGGTGATGACGGGGCATTGAAGCTCTGGGAATTCGGTACCGGTTCAGACTCCGTTGGGGGCCAGTAAGCTTGGAAAAGTTCAAGTCAGAGTCACTATGAAACAGACGGTCAATAAAAAAGGGCCTGCAATCTCTTGCAGGCCCTTGATTTGTTTGGCTCCCCAGCACGGACTCGAACCGCGGACCTAGTGATTAACAGTCACCCGCTCTAACCAGCTGAGCTACTGGGGAATTGTCTTGAGGCGCGGTATTTTCCGCGCTTTGCGTAAGTGAGTCAAGCGCTAATTGGGCATTTTACAGGATCGGTATCCTTTGCGGTATCCCGGCGAATTCTTCCCAGGTTAGAGATCACCAGTTTGCGCGCTTCCGCGGGTCCTCCCAGTCCACAAAAAGTGATGCTGCCATTGCTGCCGGGCGCGCTGCCGTTGGGAAAAAAGCGGACTTCATGGCGCCCTGCGGAACCTGAAATATTCATGTTTTCAATGTGTTGACCATGGCGGAGCAGCGTCTCTCCGGCCTGGAACTGTCGATCCCCATTGGCGTCGCTGAAAACGATCCAGCCATCTGCCCAGTCGGGGATGCCTGAACAACCAGAGCTTGGATTGCCGGGGCAGGCTACGGCAGCCAGATTTCGCATCACGGCTTCGCTGCGCCCCATCATCAGGTCATTCTGCAGCTGGCCGATGGCCGCTTTCATCCGCTGCTGCCGGCCGAATTGCTGCAGCGAGGGAAGGCCGGTCAATAACAGGATTCCGGCAACACAGGCAGTGATCATCAGTTCCAGCACGGTAAAACCTCTCGCAAGTTTCTGACCCGTGCCGTGCCGATGAATGTTCATGGCTTAAAGCATGCAACGGACCCTGCGGGTTTACTGCCGGTATTCAGGCCGCATTGCTGTAGGTATTCATCGCGCGCTTTATCCGCCCGATCGCATCTTCCAGCTCGTCCATGCTGGAGGCATAAGACAATCGCAGGTGACCCGGGGCGCCGAACGCCGAGCCCGGAACCGTCGCCACGCCGGCTTCCTCCAGGAACCAGGTGGCCAGCTCCACGTCGTCCCGGATACCGTCCATGCTGTCAATGAATCTTTTGAAAGAAGGGAAGGCATAAAAAGCACCGTCGCAGTCCGGGCATTCGACTCCGGGCAGCTCGTTCAGTGCTGCCTGGATGTAGTGGTAGCGGCCTTCAAACGCCATTCTCATTTCTTCCACGCATTCCTGCGGGCCGGTCAGTGCGGCCACGGCAGCGGCCTGGGAAATCGAGCTGGCGCAGGAGGTGCTCTGTCCCTGCACCTTTTTCATGGCCTTGACCAGGTCAGCCGGGCCGGCCAGGTAGCCGATGCGCCAGCCGGTCATGGCATAGCCCTTGGAGACGCCGTTGATCACCACGGCACGTTCTGAAAGTTCCGGGCAGGCATTGAGGAATGTCCGGTAGGGGCTGCTGCCCCAGTAAATGTGCTCGTAGATGTCGTCGCAGGCGATATAGATTTTCGGGTGCTCGACCAGCACGTCGCCAAGGTCGCGGTACTCCTCTTCGGTGTAGACCTTGCCGGTGGGGTTGGATGGTGAATTAAAAATCACCATGCGGGTGTTTTCGTTGATCGTATTTTCCAGTTTCTTCGGCGTAATCTTGTAATCGTGCTCCGCCGTTGCCGCCAGGATCGCGGGCTCGGCATCGGCCAGCTTGACCATGTCCGGGTAGGACACCCAGTAAGGCGCCGGTACGATTACCTCGTCCCCCTTGTTCAACACCGCGACCAGCAGGTTGTAAAGGCTTTGCTTGGCGCCGTTGGAAACGATCACCTGGTCTTTTTCAAAAACCAGCTCATTCTGCAGCCTGAATTTCTCGATAATGGCGGCTTTCAGCTCCGGCGTGCCGTCGACCTGCGTGTAGCGGGTCTGGCCGGCGTGGATGGCGGCGATCGCGGCTTCGCGGATGTGTTCCGGCGTGTCGAAATCCGGCTCGCCTGCACCCAGTGAAATGATGTCTCGCCCCTGGGCCTTGAGATCCATTGCTTTTGAACTCACCGCAATCGTGGCCGAGGGCTTGATCTGGTCGACCTTGATCGAGGTTCTCATGTTTATCGAAGTTCTCATCGATGATGCGTCCCGTGGCTTTATTTCATCAGGGGAATGCCCTCAGCGACCTTCATGTCCACCGCGATGTCCATGCGGTTTTCCAGCTGCATCAGGCGTACGACTTTGATATCCGGCAGTATCCGTCGAAATTTCTTTACGTACCGTTCCTTGGTTTGGATGAATTCCTTGTCGACTTTGAATGAGCGTTCCAGTAACTGCTTCGCCAGCGGGTCGGTCATCCGGTCCACGTTGTTGGCATAATCAACGATGACAGCGAGGCGCTTGTCACCCACGCCGGCCATGGCCTCGCGGTACTCCCGGTACAGCGGCCAGAATTTCTCCTTCTCTTCCTGGCTGAAGCTCATGAACATCGCAATCTGGGTATTGCGTTTGTCATCGACCATTTTGCGGGAGATGTTGACGTTTCTCTGCGCCTCGGCAGTCAATGACTGCTGGGCGGCCAAAGGGGTTGCAAGCAGAAAGCAAATAAGCAGCGCGATTAGTTTTTTCATCGACGTATAATAGCAAGTTTGGGAAATGGAAAGACATGTCCGTCAGCGATTCTAAACCATTTCGATTGCACAGCGATTTCAAGCCGGCGGGGGACCAGCCGCAGGCGATCGCGCGCATGATCGAAGGGATTGAAGACGGCCTCGCTCACCAGACGCTGCTGGGTGTCACCGGCTCGGGTAAAACCTTTTCCATCGCCAATGTGATCCAGCGGGTGCAACGGCCGACGCTGGTGATGGCCCCAAACAAAACCCTGGCGGCGCAGCTTTACGGTGAGTTCAGAGAGTTCTTCCCCGAGAACGCGGTGGAATACTTTGTTTCCTACTACGATTATTACCAGCCGGAAGCCTACGTCCCGTCCTCGGACACCTATATCGAGAAAGACGCCTCGGTCAACGAGCACATCGAGCAGATGCGCCTGTCTGCGACCAAGGCCCTGCTGGAGCGGCCGGATACCATCATCGTTGCAACGGTGTCCGCCATCTATGGCCTGGGTGATCCCACCCAGTACCTGAGCATGGTGTTGCATCTGTCGCGAGGCGAACTCATCGACCAGCGACGCATCCTCCGCCACCTGGCAGAAATGCAGTACAGCCGTAACGATATGGAACTGCGCCGGG
>JAOUCS010000021.1 GCA_029859645.1 Lysobacterales bacterium
CGAGGTCCTGACCAGCCCCCAGGAAGGCGGCGAATGGGGAAGAGCGGCAACCAACGACCTGCTGGCAAGCCGGGTCAAGGTAAGAGCCCTGAACTTCATGCGCGGCCGTACCTTCCTGAACCGCTACGTGATCATCGATGAGGCCCAGAACATTACACCCAAGCAGATGAAAGCTCTGATCACCCGGGCCGGCCCGGGCACCAAAATGATTTGCCTGGGTAACGTCGAGCAAATCGATACACCCTACCTCACGGAGACGACTTCCGGACTGACGTTCGCCGTCGACCGGTTCAAAAGCTGGACGCATGCGGGTCACATCACGTTGCGGCGCGGTGAGCGTTCACGACTGGCGGATTTTGCCTCCGAGGCGTTATAGGTCAATCCACGCACCAGCGGGACGGAAAGGGGTTGGATTTGCTCTCGTGCTCCGCTGCTGCGAGCTGCGGCTGTTGGTTGTGCTGATGCGTCAGGCTGCTTCCGCAGTGACCTCGTCAGGATCCTCTGATTGCCGCGGCCAGGCATTGAGTACGGCCTTGACCAGGGTCGCCAGGGGAATCGCGAAAAAGATGCCCCAGAAGCCCCAAAGCCCACCGAAAACCAGTATGGCCAGTATGATGGCGACGGGGTGCATGTTTACCACCTCTGAAAACAGCAGCGGCACCAGCAGATTGCCGTCCAGGGCCTGGATGATGGCGTAGGCGATGATCACCTGGCCAAAATCCCAGCCCCAGCCAAACTGGAAAAAGGCTATCAGGGCTATCGGAATCGTCGCCACTGCGGCGCCGATGTAGGGTACCAGCACGGAAAAACCTACCAGGGTTGCGAGCAGGGCTGCGTAATCCAGGTCCAGGACGATGAAAGTGATATAAGTAACTGAACCAACAATAACTATCTCCGTTACTTTTCCCCTCACGTAATTCGCAATCTGGGCTTCTGACTCGGTCCAGACGCGGTTCACCAGGGTGCGCTCCTTCGGCAGGTAATTGGCGATCCAGAAAACGATAAGCGACTTGTCTTTTAGCAGAAAAAATACCAGCACCGGCACCAGCACCAGGTAGATCACCAATCCAATCACGCTGGCGACCGAAGCCAGCGACCAGCTCAGTGCCTGCTGACCCCACACGGCCATTTCCTGGCCCAACTGGGTGATGATGATCTGAATCTGCTCCTCTGAAATCATCTGGGGATAGGCTTCAGGCAACTGTTTGAGCAATTCCTGACCCTGCGCAATGTAGTTGGGAAACTGCTGCACCAGGGCCGTCAACTGCCGGATGACAATAGGGACCAGCCCAAACGTCAGGAAGAACAAAACTGTCATGAACAGCAGGAAAACGATGATGACCGAAGGCAGACGGGGCATGCCGGTTTTTTGCAGCCTGCTGACCAGCGCCTCCAGCAAATAAGCGATGACAATGCTTGCGAACATGGGCGCAAGCCACTTTCCCAGGCCGACGATGACGGCAAAACCGACGACCAGTACAAGGCCGAGGATGACCACTTGCGGGTCGGAGAATGATCGTCTGAACCAGTCTTTCAACAGTTCCATGGGATCTGGCTTTTTTGCTTTACGATAGTGGTCAGAAGCTCAGCGACCACATGGCCTCAAGCTCAATCTGCTGATCCAGGGTATCCGTGGTGACACCCAGCACACTGCCTCCGAAAGCAAACTCCGAGGGCGCATAGGCTGCATTGAAGGCGAGCCGGCTTCTGTCACTGGTTCGCCTCGAATAACCCACCACCAGGGCGCTGTCTGCCAGGTCTCCTTTCAGCGCCCGGTTCAGCACTGCAGAAGAGGGAGAGGGTTGTGTCCGGGTGCTCAGGTCCACATGCCACTGCTGGTCCTCTCCATCGCTCCAGGTGTAACCCACGCTGTAAACCGTCAGATCGTTCCAGTCAAAAGAGGGGCTACCTGAATCACCCAGCAGGGACAGGAAGCGGTTCGGAAGATAACGGCTGGGGAACGCGCTAATGTCGCTATACATCACCCGCTCAATGGCGACGTTAAGCCATGACCGCTCAGTGGCCTGGAACGCCAGGCTCACGCTGGCGCGCGCAGGAATGTCCAGATCCGCAGCCTGGGCGTAAACACCGCGATAAGTGTCAAAGGCTTCCATATCGATACGGGACTGGTAGCCCGCATCCAGCGCAATCCCCTTGACCACTTCCTGGCGCAGGGCCAGGCGCACACCCGTGCCGTAACCGGATTCATACTGAGGGGAATAGGTGGTCGGCAGCCACGGACTTTCACCCGGCCTGCTGGCCGCGGTCAAACCCAGGCTGGCCGCGCTGTAGCGTTGATGCGCAATGATCGCAGCCACACCAAGCACCGAATTGTTGGAAAACTGATGCTCGATGCCCGGCGAGAAATATTGCCGGTCAAAACTGGTGCCCTGAAAACTCGCATCAGGTTCCACACCAGGCCACTGGTATTCGGAATCAGACTGCCATTCAAACTCGAAGTTGATCCGGGTTGGCGGCGGCGACTCGAGGTGCGATGCAAAATCCGGCATGATCGAGATTTCGCTGTTGCGCAACCAGGAGATACGCATCGGTTCGGTGTTGTCGGGCAGCATGTAAACCGGTGTCAATTCCTGCGCCAGGTATTCCTGCCATGGGCCCAGTTCAAAACCGATAATGTAGAAGGAGGTAAGACCATTTCCAACGCTGGCAAAGCCCGCTGCAGGCAAGCCGATCCCCGGGGCACCGGCAACTCCCGGCATCAATCCCATGATGGCTAACACAGTACTGGCGACCTTCAGGCGCACACATTTTCCCTCATTCTGCATTAGATGCATAAATTCACGATGAAATATGGCAGGAATGCAACAGCAAGTCAATGACCACGGGCAGATTCCCTGACCCCTTAGAAAACACTACAGGCAGCATTATACAAGTCATTGTTTTTAAAAAGAGTGGCCCAAACCCGACGGGGCAATTGACGGCCGTCATCAGAGTCCCTTATAAAACCCCCGGGCGATCGTTCCGTTGCTAGAATGCAACAACACTATTCTGACAGGAAAACAGGGCATGCAGAAGCCGTTTATAGAAAGGTCTGTGCTCACCATTGCAGGTTCAGACAGCTGCGGCGGATCGGGCATCCAGGCCGACCTGAATACTTTTGCCGCTTTCGGGGTATACGGCGCATCGGTGGTGACTGCTGTCACAGCCCGCAATACGCGAGCGGTAAGGGCCGTTGAGCCGATTTCAGACCAGATGATCGTGGACCAGGTGGAGTCAGTCCTGGAGGATCTGCCAATCAGTGCGATCAAGATAGGCGCCCTGCCCAGCGTGGCGGGCATTGCCGTTCTTGGAGAGCTTCTGTCGCTCCTGAATCCCCGCATCCCGATGGTAGTGGACCCCGCGGTAATTGAACCCCGCGGCAAAGAGCTGGGCGGGGAAGTCATCCTGGAAGCGGTGCAAAATCACTTGTTTCCGCTGGCAACACTGATAACCCCGAACCGGCAGGAGGCAGAAATCCTTACCGGCCGGAAGATCCACTGCATGGAGGATATGAAATCCGCCGCGCACGAGCTCCTGGCGCTCGGATCGAGTGCCGTTTTTCTCAAAGGCGGAACGTTCGGAACCCCGGAAATCACCGATCTGTTGCTGACAGAAGCGGGTTTTGAAAGCTTTTCCCACGCTTCTTTCAAGGGACGTTTTCACGGCACGGGATGTGCGTTGTCTTCTGCCGTGGCGGCAGGCCTGGCCATGGGCTGGGAGCTGAGCGCTGCGGTACGCGAGGCGGTTGAGTATGTTCAGCAATGCCTGGGCCACAGCCGCACGCCCGTAACAGGAAGGGCCGGCTTACTGGGCTTTCACCCCAGCAGCTAGATTCGGCTGATTATCGCCTCGGAGAAAGAGTCCGTGTTGCCAGACCCGCCAAGGTCGGGC
Organism: Lysobacterales bacterium; assembly: GCA_029859645.1. GTDB lineage: Bacteria > Pseudomonadota > Gammaproteobacteria > Xanthomonadales > SZUA-36 > JAHEFT01. The sequence continues at coordinate 3,892 of JAOUCS010000021.1, forward strand.
GTGATGCGGTCGCCCGCAGCAATGGTGGCCGTGATTGCCCCGTGCAAGCGATCAGCTTTGTCCTGCATACCGAGGTGAGAAAGCATTTGCGCAGCGGTCAATAAAAGTGCACAGGGGTTGGCAATCTTGCGACCTGCTATGTCTGGCGCCGATCCATGCACAGCCTCGAATATGGACACTTCCCGGCCGATATTGGCGCCTGGAGCCAGGCCGAGACCGCCGACCAGGCCGGCACAGAGATCGGAAATGATGTCGCCAAACAGGTTGGTGGTCACGATGACGTCAAACTGCTGCGGGTCCATCACCAGCTTCATGCAGGTCGCGTCGACAATCATTTCCTCACATTCAATATCCGGGTAGTTTTCGGCTACGCCGCGAGATACGTCTAAAAAAAGTCCGGATACGGTTTTGAGGATGTTGGCTTTATGCACCAGGGTCACTTTTCGCCGCCCTGCCCTGCGTGCCAGCTCGAACGCATAGCGGGTGACACGCTCGCTGCCTTTACGCGTGATCACCATTTTCGATTCAGCCGTGTTGCCGTCTTCACTGAGCAACGCATCGGCCGCGAGATAGGCGCCTTCGGTATTTTCGCGAACCGTCACGATATCCACGTTTTCATAGCGCGAACGGGTTCCAGGCATCGACACCACGGGACGGACATTGGCATACAGGTCGAACAACTCGCGCAGAGTGACATTAATGGAACGAAAGCCCATGCCAACCGGCGTAGTCAGCGGGCCCTTCAGCGCAACCCGGTTGCGGCGGATCGACTCGAGCGTGGCTTCGGGTAACAGGTCGCCATGCCGATCGAGCGCGCCGAGACCCGCCTCGACATATTCGTAATCGAAACCACAATCCAGGGCATCCAGCACGCTGATGCTCGCGCTCATGATTTCAGGTCCGATACCGTCTCCGCTGATCACACTGATCGTCTGGCTCATTACTCATTCTCCAGGAAAATTCTGAGCCGGCGATTATACCCTATGCGCTAAACACAACTGACAGGACGAGGCAATCCGGCGTATCGGCAGCCCTGCGTTCCCGGGCCTTCGGGAAACAACCGGTAAAGATATCGGCTGTTGCCTTTATCATCTCCCAAAGCAGCGCGTACACGACCGACGAGGGCCCGCATCGGTGGCTCAATTTCGTAGCACTCAAAGTATTGCCGAAAAATATTCAGCACCACCCAGTGGTCGTCAGTCAGCTCTAAATGATCTTGCGCAGCCATGCTGCGGGCGACATCGGGTGTCCATTGCAGCCAGTCCAGCAGATAACCTTTTTCATCGGTCGCGGGAAGCGCCATGCTTATTTCCAGGTCAGGCAGGTAGCGTGTTTTCTAAGCAAATCCGGAAATTCCTGGTCAGTGACCACACGAACCTGCAGGTCGTGCGCGACCGCCAGCAAGCCACGGGCCTGCAAGTCCGCAGCCAGGAACATGCTGCTGCAAGCGAACGGAGGCTCTTCTCCGATGTTTGCAGCCGCCAGCCACATCACCCCATCATCCACGAACAGTACGGCATCGCCCTCTTTGCTGAATGCACCACACCGCTGCACGAGTTCGGCCGATGACCGAACCACCAGGTGCAGACAGGTTTTGCTCTTGGCCTTCTTGCCCATGGCCTCAGACCACCACCGCATGTTGCTGCGCCCGCCAGGCGATTCTTATCGCATCGCTGTCCAGCGCATCTGCAGGCATGACCAGGGTAATCGCTTTTTGCCGGCAATAATCCAGCCAGGCCTGTTCAGCGTATACCGTGGTTTTCGCCAACTCGGGTAAGGCAGACCAGGCCCGGTAGCCGGGCGGCAACAAGGCAGCGATGCTGTTTTGATCTGCTGCCAGCTGCAAGATGGCGGGGCCGACAAAGTACAGGTATAACTCGAACTCCATCGCAGCAGCTGCCATCGCCAGGTCGATGTTCGCCCGTGCCACGCGGTTCTGGTAAGGCCTGCTCTGCACAATCATCGCCAGTGAACGATCTGAAACCACGGCCATCAGAATGTCACTACCCGGTCACTGTGTTGCGTCAGTTCCAGCATCCTGGCCAACCCGGCTTCGCGAAAGGGTAAACCTACAGGTTCTTCGAACCTTCTCTGGCAAGCGGATGAACACAACAGTAACGGTACGCCGTGATCGGCAGACAGGCTTTGCCAGGCCTCGGTCAGGCAAGGTGTGCCCGCATCCCGGGCACGGCCCGCCTGGCCGTGATAGACGCCCTCTTCCCGGAAAAATATCGCGGTCAGGTGTTCGCCGCTGTCGATCAGTGCACGCACCAACCGCAGCGCGGTGACACCGAGGCTGCTGCTCCAGGGACCTTCATTTACGACGACCAGTATTTTCACGTTAAACTGTCAGTTGCCGAGAACCGGCCCCATATTACGTTGTCGAAATGGTGATGGGAATGTCAGGGGTAATGCATTGAAGAAATTAACGCGGCTCATACTGGTACTGCTGTGCGTTTTCACCAGCCTCGCCAGTGTCGCCCAGACCGAGCAACTGGACTTGCCGGATATGGGCGCTTCCGCTAATTCCATACTGTCCAGGGCGGAGGAGGCGGAATATGCCAAGGCCCTGCTGATGCAGATGCGCGCCTATGAAGTACTCAACGAAGACCCCCTGATCTCGGCTTATTTCGAAGACATGGGCTTTCGCCTGGCGGCCCATAGCGACCGCCCCGACAAGGCCTTTACCTTCGTCGTCATCAATCAGCCGGTGGTTAATGCCTTTGCCGCGCCCGGCGGTGTCATTGCCCTCTACAGCGGGCTGATCCTGGCCGCCGACGACGAGAACGAAGTGGCCGGCGTCCTGTCTCACGAAATTGCGCACATCACACAGCTGCACCTTTACCGTGCTTATGAAAATCAGCAGGCCATGACCATACCGATCGCGCTGGCCATGCTGGCCCTGGTGCTGGTGGGCGGCGGTGGTGGCGAAGCGATCCAGGGCGCCGTCATGGGCGGCCAGGCGGCAGCCATGCAGGCGCAGATATTTTTCACCCGGCAAAACGAATATGAAGCAGACCGGATCGGTATTTCCACGTTGTCCAGAGCAGGCTACGATCCGGCCGGCATGGGCGAGTTCTTCGAGAAAATGGGCAGGATCAACCGGTCGATGGGAGAAGGACCACCCGAATATCTCCGTACTCATCCGGTTTCAGTCAGCCGCATCGCCGAAGCCGAAAACCGCGCTGCAAACATGCCAAAGCCCGAACCCACGGACGGGCGTGACTTTTACCTGGTCCAGGCACGGCTGCGGGCCATGACCTCGAAAACCCCGGACGAAGCCCTGGACTGGTTCAAGCATCGCATGGACCGGGCGGACATCAGCCAGGCCGAGAGCGATGCACTTTTTTACGGTCGTGCGATAGCGCTGCAAAAAAAGGGGAACTATGAAGAAGCCCGCAAACTGCTGCAAAACCTGATAGAGCGTGACCACCACATCGCTTATGATTTGCAACTGGCGGACCTCGACCTCGAATCGGGCAATGACAACCGTGCCATCGACCAGTTAGCCGGCCTGTACAACAGTTTCCCCGGTAACCACGCAATTTCCCTGCAATACGCAACAGCGCTTCTTAAAGATGGCGATACCGGCAAAGCGGACACCGCTGCCGTGATCCTGCGCAAGCAATTACTTTCCCACCCCAACGATCCTAAGCTGTATGAGTTGTATGCACGTTCCGCCAATATCGCGGGCGATACGGTCAAGGCCAAGGAGGCCATGGCGGAGTCCTACTACCTGCGCGGAGGTATCCACGAGGCGGCCATGCAATTGCAGACCCTGGCTAACGAAGACGATCTGGATTATTACCAACGGGCCCGGATTACGGCCCGGATTACGGAACTTCGTCTGGAACTGGCCAAACTCGGGCTGGAAGAAAGCTGAATTGAAATTATTCTGTCATATGCGTCCTTAATAATGGTATTTCCGGTTATCTATGTGTGAATCACAGTGAGCAAAAACCCTTCATCAGTGCTGGTGGTGGATGACGAAATCGCCATTCTCGACATGATCTGTTTCGCACTTGAGCAGGCTGGCATGGAAGTGCAGACTGCGGCCAGCGCCTATGACGCCCTGATTCAGCTCAACGATAACCGGCCAGACATCATACTGATGGACTGGATGATGCCCGGCGTCAGCGGGATCGAACTGATCCGGCGTCTGCGCAAAGATCCGAATACCGAAGACATCCCGATCATCATGCTTACTGCCAGGGTGACTGAAGATGACAAAATCTCAGGCTTGGATGCGGGTGCGGACGACTACCTGGTAAAGCCTTTTTCGCCGCGGGAGTTGCTGGCGAGGATCAAGGCGGTATTGCGCCGGAGCACTCCTGGCAATGAGTCTGGAGAAATTACCTTGGGGCGAATAAAGATGGATACGATCTCCCGGCGGGTATTGTCCGATGGCCAGGAAATTCACCTTGGCCCCACCGATTATCGTTTGCTGGAATTTTTCATGGCCAATCCCGGTCGGGTATTCAGCCGGAGCCAGTTGCTGGACCGGGTCTGGGGCACTAATGTCTACCTGGAAGAACGCACAGTAGATGTCCATATCAGGCGCTTGCGAAAAGCCCTGGAGAAGGCAAGCGCCGAATCCTATCTGCAGACGGCCCGCGGACATGGCTATCGATTTGTAGCCGATGAATAACGCCCGTTGATGGCATGACACACCGAGACTGGAAATACCACGCTTCCGTTTTCATAATTTTGGTTGCTGTCATTTTGCTGACGGGCTGGTTTTTCGGGCATTTCACCGAGACGGCTCTTGTCGTCGTGGCGTTTGCTGCGGCGTGGCACCTGGTTCATTTCTGGAGAATGTACGCCTGGCTGAAAAACCCAACCCTGGAAACGCCAAAAAGCCTGGGAATATGGGCGGACGTATTCAGCCGGCTGAGCTCCCTGGAGCAGCAAAAAAGAAAACAGAAAAAGCGCTATCGGCGAATGATCAATGACTTTCGAAATGTGACCGATGCATTTCCGGACGCCACCCTGATGATTGACAAAAGCGCCAGGCTGGCCTGGTTCAACCAGGCTGCGGCAATATTCCTGGGACTGGAAGAGAATAAAGACGTAGGCCGCCGAATCTCGAGCCTGTTGCGCAGTACCGAATTCAATCACTGGTTGTCTGACGGAGAAAAAATCGCAGGCAAGCTGGAAATTCCCGCTCCGGGTAACACGGAAATGTGGCTTGAAATCAGCTCTGTGCCTATACATAAAGGACGGCAGCTGATCATTTTTCGGGACATTAGCGAAGTCCATCACCTGGATCGCGTGAGGAAAGATTTCGTCACCAACGTTTCCCATGAATTGCGCACGCCCCTTACCGTCATGCGAGGGTACCTTGAGATATTACAGGACCGGCCCGAGGATGAACTGACCGGCCCCTTCAGGCGCATGCATGCACAAGCGATCCAGATGCAGGCCATGCTTGATGACTTGCTTGAACTCTCCCGATTACAGTCCCTGGATGAACAAGGTGAGATTGAACCCGTGGACGTGCCGGCGATATTGATGCAGATCAAAGAGCAGGCGCAGGAAATCAGCCGCGGCCGGCATGAACTGCAATTCCAGATCGATAAAGACCTGCACCTGCTAGGAAAGCGGTCCGACCTGGAAAGCGCGTTCCGCAATCTCGTTGTCAATGCGCTGAAATATACTCCGGGTGGCGGCGAAATCTCCGTGTTGTGGTCGAATGGAGAGCAAGGCCCTTCACTGGCAGTCTCCGACACCGGCATAGGCATTCCCCGGAGGGAGATTCCGAGGCTCACAGAACGATTTTACCGGGTGGGTTCAGACCGCGGGCGCGAATCCGGCGGTACCGGTCTCGGATTGGCGATTGTCAAACATGTTCTTTCCGCTCACGACGCCCAACTGGAAATAGAAAGCGACGTTGGTGTCGGCAGTCGATTCACCTGCATCTTCCCTCCTCACCGCATTTCTGACTGACCAGAGTCAATCCGTTCATATTTACGTAACGGAACTGTCACAAAACACTCATAAAATTCGCGAGTGGGATTCACATATCTTTGGAGGAGACCGAATGAAAAAGCTAATGGTCCTGGCTGGATTGAGCCTGATCATCATCAGCACTGCGTCATATGGGCAAGTCAGTGAAGATGAGATTCAGTTGCTGCGACAGCAGATTGAAATGTTGACGAAGCGCCTGGACGACCTTGAAAAACAGAATCAACAACTGGTTCAATCCGCAGAACAGTCAGAAGCCCAGAACGTGGCCAAAACGGAAGAACTCGTGGACACCCGGGTTGACGCGGCAGTCACCGAACAGGTTGATGAAAAAATGGCCGCCGTTTCCTGGGCGGAGCGCATTCGCTGGAAGGGCGATTTCCGCTACCGCTATGAATACATTGACCAAGAAGGGCGGGATAGTCGGAACCGCAGCAGGATTCGCGCGCGCACCAACCTCGAGGCGGACCTCTCCCCCACCCTGGAAGTGGGCGTCGGCCTGGCGACCGGCGGTGACGATCCAGTCTCTTCCAACCAGACCATCGGTGGCGGCGGCTCCAGCAAGGACATCAAGATCGACCTGGCCTATTTCGACTGGTCAGGCCTGGAAAACACTCATATTGTTGGCGGTAAATACAAGAATTTCCTGATCCGCCCGGCCAAGAAAGGCCTGCGTTGGGACGGTGACTGGCGCCCCGAAGGACTGGGCGTAATCTGGGACAATGATTTCATCTTTGCGCAAGCACTGGGAACCTGGCTGGAAGGCGATAGCAACAAAGGCACCGAGTTTGCATGGGCCGTGCAGGGTGGTTTCAATTTCAACACGGGTGACTGGGGCAAGCTGAAAATCGGAGCAGGTTATTCCGTATTCGATATTGCAGGTCGTACTCCCGTGTTTGGCGAGCCGGATGATTTTTACGGCAATACGTTCAGGGTAATACCCGTTCCCGGTGAGGATGATCCCTTGCTGGTTTTTGCCTACAACTATCGCAACTGGGAAGCTTTCGCAGAATGGAAAATCAACAAGTTTCTGCTGTTTGCAAACTGGACGCAAAATACCGAAGTAGATGAAGCCGACACCGGTTACCTGATCGGCGCCAAATATGGCTCGGCCAAGGACAGGGGCACCTGGGACATCACCTACTTTTATGAAAAACTGGAAAAGGATTCCACGGTTGGCCTGCTGGCTGATTCCGACTTCGGCGGCGGCGGCACGGATGCCAAGGGCCATGTGATCTCCGGAACCTATGCATTTCACAAGAAATGGAATTTCAAAGCGACTTATTTCATCAATAAGATCAACCTTGAACGGGAAGAAGACACGGATTATAACCGCCTCATGCTGGATCTTAATTTCAAGTTTGATTGAACGACAGTCAGCGACGATGGTGAAAAAATCGGGCCGGTTATCCGGCCCGTTTTCTTAATACCCCCAAACCGTTTATTCTTAGCACCTCATGTCTGATTCAGAACGTACTGATACCTTTGCCGCGGTCGACCTTGGCAGTAACAGCTTTCACCTGCTGGTCGCGCGGCGCGAGCATGGCGAACTGCGCGTGATCGACCGCATCAAGGAAATGGTCCGCCTCGGAGGCGGTCTGGATGCCGAGGGCAACCTTGACCGCGTGATCCAGGACCGTGCCTTCGCCTGCCTGGCCCGGTTCGGGCAGAGACTGCGGGGAATTCCTGCTGACAACCTTCGCGCGGTGGGCACGCAAACCTTTCGCCGCATGAAAAACGCCAATTCGTTCCTGATGATCGCTGAGACCGGCCTGGGCTGCAGCATCGACATCATTGCGGGACGGGAGGAAGCAAGGCTCATCTACCTCGGTGTCACACAGGGCGTATCCGGGCATCAGGACCGGCGCCTGGTGATCGATATTGGCGGAGGCAGCACCGAACTGGTCATCGGAGAAGGGCTGGAACCGCTGGAAATGGAAAGCCTGCAATACGGCTGTGTCTCACTGACCCGGCAGTTTTTCGGTGATGGAAGAATCAGCATCGACCGCTGGAAAAAAGCCGTGCGTTCGGTCATGGCCGACCTGCAGGAACTGCGGGTTCGCTATCTGAGGGCTGGCTGGGACAGCGTCATCGGCTCTTCCGGCACCATTAAGGCGGTGGAAGAAATTTGCCGCCAGCAGGGCTGGATTGAAAAAGACATCAATGCCGACGCCCTGCACATGCTGCGGGACCGGTTGCTGGAATTTGAAACGATCGATTCCGTGCGCCTCGCTGGCTTGTCTGAACGGCGCCACCCGGTCCTGGCCGGAGGACTGGTGATGCTCTGCGCCTGCTTCGAAGCATTGGAAATCGAATCCATCCGCGTCTCTCCCTATGCGTTGCGGGAAGGGGTGCTGCACGACTTGCTGGGCCGCCTGGATAACCAGGATCCCAGGGCCAAAACCATCGATGCGTTCATGTCCCGATACAGTGTTGACCGGAACCAGGTCAACCGCGTGAAAGAACTGGCCCTGAGAACCTGTGACAAACTATCGGATGGCATGCATCTGCAACCCATTCACCGGCAGCTTCTGGGCTGGGCCGCGGATCTTCACGAGACCGGCCTGGGCATTTCGCACAGCCAGTACCAGCTTCACTCAGGCTACCTGGTGGAGAACTCTGACATGACCGGGTTTACCCACCAGGAACAGCTGTTCCTGGCTGCGCTGGTGAGAAATCACCGCCGTCCCATCCCCAGGAGCTTCACGGATCAGCTGCCGACACGACTGCATGAACCTCTGCGGATGACCTTGTTCTGCCTGAGATTCGCCTGCATCCTGTGTCGCAGCCGCGAGGACCTGGCAATTCCGTCATTCCGCTTGAGCGGCAGCGACAACCGGATTACCGTGAGTTTTCCGGCCCACTGGAGTGAGAACCACCCGCTGACCCTGTTCGACCTGCAACAGGAATCACGGGACCTCCAGTCGATCGGGCTGCAATTCCGGATCAGTAAGCCCTTGACCTCCGTATGAACGCTGTCGGCGGCCCGCAAGCCTGGCGTCCTGGCGCATCGCGGTGGGTGATCGAAGCCCGGGCCCGGTTACTGAGTGATATCCGGCAATTCTTCGCCAGCCGTAAGGTGCTGGAAGTGGAGACCCCGGTCTTGTCGCGCTCGGGTAACAGCGATCCCAATATCGTAAATCTGGCGACCGACAGTCTGCCGCACCGGTATCTCCGGAGTTCTCCTGAATATTTCATGAAACGCATGCTGGCTTCTGGTAGCGGCGACATTTATGAACTCGGAAGAGTATTTCGCGCTAATGAAAAAGGCCGCCTTCACAACCCGGAATTTACGCTGCTGGAATGGTATCGCAACGGCGTTGCCTACCTCGACCTGGCATCCGAAGTTTGTGACCTCGTCGTTTCCTGCGGCCATGGGCAATTTGACGGCTGGCCCGTGGAGCAAAAGACCTACCGCCAGCTGTTTCTCGATCACACGGGTCTGGATCCGTTCTCATGTGACGAAACCGACTTGTCCCAACTCGCTGCCGAACGGGGAATACAGGCAGTCTCAATGAGCCAGCTGGAGTGGCTGGATCTTATTTTGAGCCAGGTCATAGAACCTGCTTTGCCCGGGGAGACCCTGACGATTGTCCATGACTTTATGCCGGAACAGGCAGCCTTATCGCGAATCCGGCCATGTGATCCGCCCGTTGCCGAACGATTCGAGATTTACCTGGGACAGATGGAATTGGCTAACGGCTACCAGGAACTGACCGATGCGGATGAGCAACTGACGCGCTTTGAATACGAGCGAAAAACTGCAGTTGCCCGGGGTGAAGAACCCTTCCCGCTTGACCATTTGTTGATCGAAGCGATCAGGCACGGACTGGGTGACTGCAGCGGGGTGGCGCTGGGAGTCGACCGCTTGCTGATGTCACTGGTCAAACTGGATCACATCGATGCGGTGCTGGCGTTCAGTGACGAGCGCAGCTGATAATTCAGGCGGTATCCCTGTCAAGCGGCAGCGTGACGGCGACAATCAGTCCACCGTCCTCAGCATTACGCGCGCGGATGCTGCCACCATGATGCTTCACTGCATTGGCCACGATGGACAGCCCGAGACCATGACCTCCAGTGTCGCGGTCCCTTGACTCCTGCACGCGATAGAACGGTTCGAATATTTTCTCCAGCTCCTGCTCCGGCACGCCGGCGCCATAATCCCGGACTTCCAGCGTGACTCGGGATTTTCTCTTACTGGCATCCAGCGACAACAACACCCCGAGGTCAGGATCAGTGTACCGCAGCGCGTTTCGTAACAGGTTTTCCATGGCCCGCCAGAGCAACTCGCGGTCGCCATGAAAAACACAAGGCTGCTCCGCAATCCAGGAGACGCCAGGTTTGCCCTCGGGCACTTCGTAGTTAACCACTTCAACCAAGTCACTCATGAGCGCTGACAGGTCCAGATCCTCTTCCGACATGACCACCATTTCGGAGGTCTCCCGCAGCAGGCCCAGAACATCATTGACCAGGGATTCCAGGCGTTCGCTTTCCAGCGTGATCCGGTCGATTTCCGAACCGATTTCGCCAACCCCTTTCTGCCGGGCGATCTCGATCGCAACGCTCATCCTGGCCAGCGGCGAGCGCAGCTCGTGACTGACGTCCTGCAGCAACCGCTGGTTTGCCTGCTGCATGGCCTGCAGCCGGGCCGTCATGACGTCAAAGTCCGTGGCCAGCTGTCCGATCTCATCCTGCCGGGCCGGCATGGTCTTGCTGACTCGTGTCGCCAGGTCACCGGCGGCAATCTTGCGGCTGGCCTTGCGAAGTTCTTCCAGCGGCGTTGCCAGAGAGCGGGCCAGGAAATAGCTGATCAGGGCGCTGAGGATGGCCGCGGCGACCAGGCGCAAGGCAGTCCCCTGCGGCCCCGGCGCCAGCAGAGTCGTTGGCGGTGTCCGATTAACCGTCAAAATGGTATAGGCATCGCCCTGATCGTTTTCGAATTCCGTGGTATCCATCACGGTGCGGCGATCAACCAGCTGCTTGAGGGCATTGTCCCGGCCCAGCAACTCTTGCCCGTCGGCATCGACGACGTAAATATGACTGCGGGTCATGCGGGGAATATTCAACAACTCGTCGCGCAGACCCTTTCTGCCATCCATTTGCAGGGCCTGCTGGGCCCGCTGCGTAATCCGGATCATTCCCCGTGAAAACGTGTTTGCAGGTTCTTCGGCCCACTGCTCACGGGCGAGCTTGTCATTCAGCCAGCCGATCGTCGCCGAAAAGCCGACGATACTCAGCCACATCGTCAGAAACAGCTTCCAGAAAAGTGAAAGCATCCCCAATCAGGCAGTTCTGTACTGGTAGCCGATACCGCGAATGGTTTCGATACGATTGTCCCCGCGCGGATCCGGTCCCAGCTTGCGTCGCAGGTTGCTGACGTGCATGTCAACGCTGCGATCATGCGGCACCGGCTCTCTGCCCAGGGCCGACATGTAAAGATCGCGCTTGCTGACCACGTCGCCCCGATGCTGCAGCAGTTGGTACAGGATGCTGAACTCGGTGCTGGTCAACTCGACCATCTCGCCCGATTTCAGCAAGGTGCGGCTACCCGGGTTCAACTCGATATCGTCCAGCGCGATGACAGCTTGCTCGGTTGATGCCTGGCCACGCCGCATCACCGCCCTGATCCGGGCCAGCAGCTCGCGCGGATTGCATGGCTTGGGCACGTAGTCATCCGCACCCAGCTCCAATCCCAGGATACGGTCCATGTCGTCGCCACGAGCGGTCAGCATGATCACCGGCAGCTTACTCTCTTTGCGCAGTTCCCTGAGCACATCCATGCCGTTCATACCCGGCATCATCACGTCCAGAACGATGAGATCCAGACCGGGTTTGCGGGCTTCTTCCAGCGCAGCCAGTCCATCAGGCGCCAACCGCACCTGGAATGACTCGGATTCAAAATATTCTTTCAGCAGTCCGCTGAGTTCAGTGTCGTCGTCTGCCAGGAGTATCGTATTTTGCATGCTTGATCAACAGCTCGTTTTGCGCGTTGTTGTTACTGACCAGCCCACAGTTTAACCGTTCCAAAAAAAAGGCGCACCGAACTGCGCATTTTTGGTATTCCCATGATCGACCGGAGCTTACCGGTCGCTCAATCGAAATTCCAAAACAGGCGTAAATCCAGCGCGATTACGTATACTGTTTACAGGTGGCAGACGACTGGAGCATGACCGTCTTATTTTCGTTCTTCAAAAAGCGCCGATTTATCTCCCGGATCACCCGCCTGAACGAGTCATTGGGGATACCCGGGGATTATGCCCGGTCACGGTGCCTGACCGTCCAGATGGAGTCGCGCAAGCTGGTTTCCATCGGACCTGATATCTATGACCGTGACCAGAGAATGCTGCCCGGCGCAGCGATGGCGTGGCGAGCGATGCGGGATGCGGCTGCGCAAGATCAGGTCGAACTGCAACCGGTATCCGCTTTTCGCTCAGTCGACTACCAGTGCCACATCATCCGCCGGAAACTGGAACAGGGCCAGGACATCGAACAGATCCTGCAGGTGTCCGCAGCACCGGGCTACAGCGAGCATCACACCGGCAGGGCGCTGGATATCACGACACCCGGTTACGCGGTGCTGGAAGAGGATTTTGAACGCAGTGAGGCCTTTACCTGGCTTACCGAGTCAGCCGCGAATTATGACTTCGAGATGTCCTTTCCCCGCGAAAATCCGCACCGCGTCGCCTACGAACCCTGGCACTGGGCCTGGAGAGGATAAGGCTCAGTGAACAGAGCCTGAGATCTCTACCCGTTCAGCTTCGTCTTCACTGATCCGCGCGGCCAGGTCGAACGGCAGATGAATCTGCTCCAGACCCAGTCGCAGCAGCAGCATGCGCAACTCCTGCTGCAGCAGGGGATACAACTGCCGGGTGAGGCTCGCATGATTAGAGGTGAACTCCGAGACATCCATCGGCTCGCCCTCCATTTGCTGGTATATGGCTTCGATCGCCACCGAGGCAACGAACTTGGTTCCCGGGTTGTCCTTGCTGCCGCCTTTACACGTCAGGCGCGCAGTGACCTGGTAAGCAGGCAGCGCGTCACCCGTGTCGGTCTTCAGCATCCTCGGGGCCAGGTTTAACTCTACCTTGGCTTCCTGCGGGCCTGATTCCTTGCTCACCTCTATCAGCTTGGCCTTCAGGCTGGAAGTCTGAACGTGTTGCAGTACAAATTGGTCGAGTAAATTCATTCACTCAAGATGTGACCGTCGAGGTCCGCTTTCAAGTCATCAGAACAGTGTCTGCTGCTCGCCAGAAATACCAGGCGGCCGCGGAACGGTAAGGGGCCAGGTGAGCGGTCTGGTCAGCCACCTGCTCCGGCGCAGGCAATTCATCCAACCGGTAGACCGCCTGCACGCCCTTTTGGACACCCAAATCCGCTGACGGCATGACGTCCGGTCGCCCCAGGTTAAAAATCAGGTACATCTGCGCTGTCCAGGGCCCGATACCGCGGACCTGGCACAGGTTTTCCATAATTTCCTCGTCATTCAGACGGCCCATACGGTGCATCGGAACCAGCGAGCCGTTAAGCGACTTCTCAGCCAGGTCCTGCACCGCCAGCGCCTTGTTACGGGACAAACCCACTGCCCGCAAATCTTCGAACGCCAGGTCAGTGGCCTGGCCCGCTTCGGGCACCTGGTCGGTGAACAGGCCACAAAAGCGCCCATGAATCGTAGCGGCCGCCTTGCCGGATAACTGCTGATAGATTATGGCTGCGGCCAGCGCGTTGAACAGGTCGCGATCACGTGCGACTTTCAGTTTCAATGGCCCACAGCTGCTGATAAAACGCCCCAGAGAGGGACATTGCCTGCACAAAATGTCAACGGCCTGCTTGCGGTTATAACGCAGTCGGCTCAAGTCAGGATTCCGGCAAGGCTTTAAGCAGATCTTCCATTCGCTGAGTCATCGAAGTGAACTTGTACCCTGGAATGCGATAAGCCCAACCCCGCGTGCGGTTGTTGATTGTCTCGGCACGCTGGCGTGTCTCGTCATCACTTTCCTGCGACCCGCCGCGGGTCTCCAGCGCCGTCGTATAAAGCCCCGCTTCTAACCTCATCCAGAACTCGGCATCGTCAGTTTCCTCCGCGGCTGCAACTTCTATCAGTTCCGCATTTATCTGCAGGCCGTCGGCTGTCAGCAGGCTCAGTCGCGATGCATTCTCCCATCCCAGCTTGTCCTGAGGGCTGACGGAGTCCAGGCTGAGGTCGGCCAGCACGCTAGCGAGGGCGTTGACAGACCAGTTTGATTTTACTTCCCTGCCCGCAGGAATATCGAGCAACTGGAAGTCTTCCTCTTCAGCAGAGACTTTCGTAATTGCCACTTTTTCGCCATCGGGATGAATGACCTCAACCTCGACCACTTCCGCCTCGGAGATATCAATGATTGACGGGTCCAGCCAGGACGAGCGCTCGAGCGGCACTTCCAGAACGGTATCGATCAGGGCGCTGGCGGCGGAATCAGCCAGCCGGACATACTGGCCGGACCTGCCCCGGGCCCCGTTACCTGCAACCACCGCCGGCAAACCAGTGTCTGCTGCAAATTCGATCAGCACACCCGCAGCCGATTCAGAACTCACATCTTCCACACCCAGGCGATCATAGTATTCAGGATTAGCCGTCTTAGCTTCGACGATCCGGGCCTGTGACAGCGCCGACAGCAATTTGCGCAGGGTTTCCCAGTCGGCGCGGTAACTGGACGCTTCTTCGGCGATCCAGAGATCGCCCTTTCGCTGCAGGGTCACAATGATCTGGTTGCCCGCCGCGGTCAGCCTGAGCCAGTCAAGTTCATTGACCTGATCTGCCATGCCGGGCAACAACAGCCCCGATTCGGATACTTCATCCTGGCCGGTAGGCTCCGGCAGGATGAGAACGAAGGCGCCGACCAGAAAGGTGACGAACAGCAGCCATGAAAAGTGTTTTCTGCTCATGGGTTTTCCACTGGGTTCAATTGCGGGCGTGTCCGTTTCCGGCGCATGCGACTGCCATAAACCAGGGCGATGACCATCACGATGGCAGGCACCAGCGCTATGTTAAGCAATTTTAAACGGGTTCCAAGGCTATTGATGTCGCGTTGCAGGTCATGCTGAACCTGCCGCAACTCACGCCGGATCTCGAACTTGCGGTCAACAAACCGCTGGATTTCCTGCTGTTGTTCAGGGCTGATCACGGTCAGTTCACTTTCTCCCTTGGCAGCCTGCAGTTCAGTCAATTTCCGTTCCGTGTCTTCCAGTTCCATCTGCAGGCGTTCTTCGGTCGCCCGGTAGGATTTCTCGGCCGCCACGCGAATATCATCGACACGATCGAACGGCCGGCCGGAACTGGCGCGGGTGCGGATACTGATCAGATCCCGGTTGCCCAGCAGGTTGTCGACCACGTTCACGGCAAACGAACCGTTGTCCGCAAACGCGGTGGTGATGTCCTGGCCGAAAAACGGTTGACGCTGAATCCACAACCGGTCAGAAAGTGCATCCGTGTCAGCCACCAGCACGACGTTGATACCCGCTTCGCCAGCGGTTGCGAGATGTTCATCGTCTGTCCCTTGCGGTGCCTCGATCGACGCCTTCGCCTCCCCGGTCACCCTGGCGGCCAGCGCATAACGTTCACCCGTAGGATTGAAGTCGGTCATCAGGTCGGCAGGATTGGTCAGGAACCTGAGCCGTGAAGAGTCCATCGGTGCGGCATTTTCGCTGCTCATCACCAGCGGTTCGAAGCGGGTCCTGGCGTCGTTTTTCGCAGAGAACCAGCCCACGGAAGAAAAATTGACGACTTCCAGATCTGACGTAATGATGTCCTCATCGTCGAGCCCTTCCGCCGTCACGGACAGAATCCCGATATGCCGCGAACGGCTGGTTCCTATGCCAAATTGCAGGTCGCCAATTACCCGGGCAGGGTCGTATTCCACACCCCAGGCGTCCAGCATTGAACCCAGCGAGGATGCGCTGCCGGCCTGCAACTGGGCCATTGGATCGGCGGGATTACCCCGGTCCATTTCCGCAAAGGGATCCAGGTAAGCGATAAGGTGGCCGCCTCCGAGTACAAACTGCTCGACCTGGTACTGCATGGACATATCCAGATCCTTGGGGTGGATCAGCATCAACACATCGAGATCTTCCGGTAACTCGCCGGCGGTCGCATCGATTTCTTCGATCTGGAACAACTGGCTGAGTTGCTCATGCAGCACCCATGCAGGCTGCGCTGCCTGCGTCGCGGGATCGAATCCTCCACGCAGAGGGAGTGAAGACATCAGCCCCAGTGTTTTTCTCTCTGGGTTACCCAGCGATGAGATCATCTTGGCCAGGTCATACTCCAGGAACTTCTCCTTGGACGGCTGCAGAAAGGGCATCGCCTGCATGTCGTCCAGTGAATTACTTCCTGCAATCCCCAGGTAAAGCGAATCACCCGAAGCACCCACCGGCACCGCCTGTAATCCAAATGCCGTTGCCTCGTCCTCTGCCTCGGAAAACGGCTCGGGATCGATGCGCCTGAGCTTCAGCTTGCCCGGATTGTGGTTGACGAACTCCTCGACCAGCTCATCCACTCGGCGGGCGTAACTGCGAATTTGTGGCAGGTCCCGGCTGGCTTCTTGCGAGAAGAACAGGTAGAGCGTCACCGGTTCCTGCAAGTCATGGAGGATATTACGAGTCCCGCTGCTGAGCGTATACAGCTGATTTTCGGTCAGGTCGAACCGTAACCCCCGTAACAGGTTACTGGACAGCATGCTGGCCACCACGAAGAAAACCAGCAGCAGCAGCAGGGAACCGATTGAGTATATGGACTTTTTCTGCATGTCTGTTCCTTCAGTCGGCCTTTTTCAATTCCAGGACGATGGTATTGGCCATCAACCACAGCGTGATGACGAGTGCGAAATAAACCAGGTCGCGCAAGTCGATTACACCCCTGGAAATATCGGCAAAATGGGCCAGGAAACTGAAGTTGGCAATCGTATCCAGCAAAGCCTGCGGGGCCCAGCCTGAAAACAGGTTCATGACCATCGGCAAACCGCTCAGCATAAAGCCGAAGCAGACAACCAGGCTGAGAATGAACGCGACCACCTGGTTGCGGGTCAGGGCAGACATGCACGAAGCGATCGCCAGAAATCCGCCTGCCATCAGCCAGCTACCCAGGTAACCCGACAAAATCACACCGTTATCGGGCTGGCCCAGGTAATTCACGGTCACCCAGATGGGAAACGTCAGCAACAACGCTGTGCCCACGAAGAACCAGGCGGCAAGAAACTTTCCGGCAACCGCCTGCCACGTCGTCAAAGGCAGCGTCAACAGCAACTCGACGGTTCCTGAACGTCTTTCCTCGGCCCAGAGCCGCATACCGATTGCAGGCACCAGGAACAGGTACAACCAGGGGTGAAACTGGAAAAACGGCTCGAGATCGGCAATTCCCCGTTCATAAAACGAACCGATGTAAAACGTGAAGACACCCGCCATCACCAGGAAGATGACGATAAAGACCCAGGCGACCGGCGTCGAAAAATATCCCGTCAGTTCCCGGCGCATGACGTTCGAAATTGGCCCGGCAAATGTAGCCATTATGAAACCTCCCCCTGTGTCACCTGTCTGAACACCTCGTCCAGGCGCCCGGCTTCCAGCCGCAGTTCGCTGACCTGCCAGTCATGCTGGCGGACGGTATCTGAAATGACTTCGAACAACTTGCAGCCATCGGCAGGAAACACCGTGAGCTCACCTTCGCGCAGTTCAACTTTGCGCGCCTGCGACAATTCGCTGAGCACACTGGCTGCTTTTTCCGGCTGTTCAACCACCAGCGTGATGGCGTCATGGTAACGGGACCTGGCGATCAATCCCTGTGGCGTATCATCGACCAGCAAGCGGCCGTCCGAAATGATCATTGCCCGGTTACACAAGGCATCGACCTCTTCCAGCAGGTGCGTGGAGATCACGATGATTTTTTCACTGGCCATGTCGCGGATCAGATGCCTGACTTCATGTTTCTGGTTGGGATCAAGGCCATCGGTGGGTTCGTCCAGGATCAGAACACTGGGGTTGTGAATGATCGCCTGTGCCAGACCTACGCGTCTTTTAAAACCCTTCGACAGGGTTTCTACCGTCTGCTCCGGCACTCGGTCCAGGTTGAGCCGCTCGATGGCGGCACCGGCGGCTTTAATCGCGGCCTTACCATTGAATCCCCTGGCCCTGGCAATAAACTCCAGGAATTTTCGAACGGTCATCTCACCGTAGCTGGGCGCCCCCTCGGGCAGGTATCCCATGCAGCGCCGGGCGGCCAGGGAGTCATCAACAATGTCATGACCGTTTACCAGGGCCGTTCCGGATGTCGGCGCGAGGAAGCCGGTCAGCATCTTCATCGTGGTTGATTTGCCAGCCCCGTTGGGGCCAAGAAAACCCAGGACCTCACCTGCGCCCACTTCAAAACTCAAGCCATCCACGGCGACCAGATTGCCATACCGTTTGCACAAAGACCTGGACTCTATACTCAGATTACTCATTAAAAAATCCCACAATCACGCTCCCACACGTTCGTTCCTGCAAAAATTTAAGTCCCCGCAGACAAATTTCAAGGCTGCTCTTTCTTCATTTCTTCAATGCCTGTATCTTGACCTGCATATTTATGATTTCGCTCGACTTCAAAGAACTTGACCACATCCCGGATGGCCTCCTTGAGCGCCCTGCTTCAGCTTTGTACCAGCAAATCGACGGCCCGACGCTCATTCACCTCAAAGGACGCAACAAGCGCCCCCTCGTGGTGTCAGTTATCCAGCATGGCAATGAAATTACCGGCTGGGAAGCGATCCGCCGTCTGCTCAAAAGTCACTACCAGTTCGACGAATTGCCACGCTCATTATTGCTTTTTATCGGCAATCCGCTGGCAGCAAAACACCGCCTTCGCAGACTGGACGATCAACCCGATTTCAATCGTTGTTGGCCTGGCGGCAATGAAATGGACAGTGAATACACCCGTTTGTTCCGGAAAATACATGACCGGATGAGGGAGCTGAACCCCCTGGCCGTAATCGACATTCACAACAACACCGGACTTAATCCCCATTATGCGGCAGTTAATGTCATTCGTTCGGATTATCTGCGCCTCGCGTCGCTTTTTTCTTCAAAGGTGGTCTACTTCACAATGCCCGCAGGGACGCTCTCCCTGTCGATGTCTGAATATTGCCCCTCACTGACCCTTGAATGCGGACAGGCAGGTGAAATACACGGTACCGATCATACGCTGGCCTTCCTTGAAACCTGCCTGAACCTGGAGAATCTCTCCGGCAAGCCGGTCAGCGCGGATACCGTACACCTGTTCCACATGGTTGCGACGGTCTACGTCAATGATGATGTACTGTTCGGTTTTGGTCGCGTGCCGGCGGAACTTGCATTAAGAGAAGACCTCGACAAGTTCAATTTTTGCGAACTTCCCGCCGGTACTTCGTTTGGTGACCTGAACCAGGTGACGCGAAAACCGCTGGTTGCGGTCAATCCTGAAGGCGTGGATATAACCGATGACTACTTTTTCTTCGGGCGGGGACAGGTTGAAACCATCCGCGAGATCATGCCTTCCATGCTGACACTGGACCGCAGGGTGATCCAGCAGGACTGCCTGTGCTATTTGATGGACCGGATCCATTTCGAATTCGATGAAGAAGTGAGCGGCACGGAAATACTGCCCGAGGGCCTTCGCCGCTCAGACCGCCCCGGCAACCCCGTTGTATGATCAAGCCACTCATGACTTCTGTCACTGGTGAAGGACCGGCCCCGTCCCCAATGATTAAGTCATACCGAAAAAGGAGGAGTTCAGAATGAGCATGTGGTCAGCTATCGTTCTCATTGTCATGGCCGCAATGGCCGGCGAAGCCTGGCGGCACCACGTCAAGGCTCGTAGTTCTGGCTCGAATAAACAGGATGTCGAACGGCTCGAGCAGCGCATCGCGGAACTCGAAACCGAGCTGCGCGACCGCATCGAGACCTTGGAGCGCATCGTCACCGACGACAAGGTCGACCTGAAACGCCAATTCGACCACCTCGACAAAACCGGCTGACTCGCCGCGGAGGCGCGGGAGCAGGGAAGCGAAACTCCAGAGTGTGAGCCGGTTGGCGCAAGCCAGAGGCAAACCCAACCATGCCGTTGAGCGCAGCCGCCTTCCGCCAAAAGCGGAAGCAGGGAAGCGAAACCCCCTAAATCTGTCCGAGCTCGAATGCCTTCAACACTGCTCGAGTCCGGTCACGGACACCCATCTTGGACAGGATGTTGGACACGTGGTTTTTGACCGTCCCCTCGGCGACACCCAGTGAATTTGCTATTTCCTTGTTACTGTAACCACCGGCCATCAGCCTCAGTATCTCGGTTTCCCGATCTGTCAGCGGATCGGGCTGATCCAGGCTGGAGAAGTCGTTGTGCAGATTTTCCAGGCCCTTGAGTAAGCGCTGCGTCACTGCCGGTTTCACAATAGAACCCCCGTCTGACACGGTTTTAACGGCGTTGACGAGTTCAACCAGCGCCACGTCTTTGAGCAGGTAGCCCTTGGCGCCGAGGCGGATTCCGGCCAGCACCAGTTCATCGTCATCAAACGTGGTCAAAATGATGGTAGGCGGCAATGCATCATTCTGTGACAACTCTCTCAGAACATCCAGGCCGGACAAGCCGGGCATACGCATGTCCAGCAAAACGACGTCGGGCATCACTTCCGGGATCATCCTGATCGCTTCGGCGCCATCCGCCGCTTCAGCGATAACTTCTATTTCTTCAGACAATTCGAGCAGGCTGCGTACGCCTTTGCGCACCAGGTTCTGATCGTCAACCAACATTACCTTGATCATGCCATCCTCTCCACGGGTATCCAGGCCTGCAGTGAAAAACCATCACCGGGACTGCTTTCGATTTTCAGTTCTCCACCCATCAGCCGCAACCGTTCGGCCATACCGTTCAGGCCGTTGCCGGCCTTAACTTCGGTCACGCCGCGCCCATCATCACGGGCAGTCAGCGCCACCCCACTGACGTCCTGAACCAGACTGAGCCACAAATTCCGGGCCCGGGCATGGCGCACACTGTTGGTGACCATTTCCTGGGCACACCTCAGCAGCACCTGGGCACGGCGGGGATCGGTCATCGCCAGCTCGGAGGGCAAATCCAGGTGGATCACCGGTTCAGGAACACCACTCACCAGCGTTCTCAGCGCCGCAGCCAGGTCAACTTTGTCATCAACCCGCATATCATTGACGACCTCGCGCACATCGGCCAGCAGCAACTTGGCCAGCGAGTGAGCCTGTTGCACATGATCCAGCGCCTTGCCGTCGACCAGGTGAGTCGCTACTTCAAGGTTCAGCGTCAAGGCTGTCAGGTGATGCCCGACCAGGTCGTGCAGCTCCCGGGCGATCCGGACTCTTTCAGCAATTCTCGTATTGTCGGCCAACAGCGCCTGGGTTGCACGCAATTCAGAATTTACTTTGCGCAACGCATCGCGTGCAATATGCTGGCGCAGCGCAACCACGCCACTCATGAAGGCAAACAGGGAAATACCCAGGAAAACCCCACCGACGAAGGCCGTCTGGATGAATGAATCTGGCGAAATCGCATTGATCACGAAAACCAGCAGAACATTCTGCGAGATCAACCAGGTCAATGCCGGCGCCGCAGGCAACATCCACGGCAACAGGCCGGCGACCGTCAACAGCAGCAATCCGCCCAGCGATGTTTCAGTCATCAGGCTGACGCCCAGCGCACAGATCGTCAGAACAGAGAGCGTCACCAGCCGATGGGGAATACCGGAACGCACCGGCAGGGCCCCGGTCTGGTTCCAATAGGTCACTCCGAATACCAGGTGCAAAACCAACCAGGCCAGGTACTGGTTCAGATTCAGCGGATTCTCGGACCAAAACTGCATCGCGAACAATGGAATAGAAGCACACAGCCACGTGAACAGGCCTGCGTAACGAAGCAGTTCAATCGGGCGGTGTTTACTCTCGATGAATTCCATATGGACTCATATTACCGCAGTCTCCGTTATCCTATACCTCTCGAAAGTCATGCCGGGAAAACCTAATGACACAAGCCCAACCCGGGGTCATCCGTTATTCGGACATCGATCCTCTGCCACTGGTTCGATTACTTGCGCGATTTGGATTATTGCTGGATACCGAACCTGCCGGCGCCACCATCCCGGGTTCATACTGGGGTGACGAGGAAGCCGGGCTGGTCGGCAGCATGCTGAAAATCCGTGAAGACACGCCCATTCATTCGATCCTGCACGAAACCTGCCATTACATCTGCATGGATGATCGACGGCGCAAGGGGCTCGATACCGATGCCGGCGGTGATTACGCTGAAGAAAATGCCGTCTGTTATCTTCAAATCCTGTTGTCCGATGAACTGCCGGGCATGGACAGGCACCGGATGATGAGCGATATGGACGCCTGGGGGTATACCTTCAGGCTCGGGTCCGCGCGGGCCTGGTTCGAAAGGGACGCAGAAGACGCTCGGGGCTGGCTGCTGTCGCATCGGCTGATCGACAAGAATGAGAAGCCAAGCTTCCAACTCCGGGACCGGGACCGGGACGAATAATTGCGTGTGGCAATGATGAGCTACAGCCCCGGTACATCCTTGACAGAAAGGTCAGCACGTCGTAACGCCGGACACACATCAGTGACTTGATTTAGGCATATCGGCACCCATTGGTTTTAACTATGGATTTGATCCCTCAGGAATTACGGGCCGGACTGCTGATCGCCATCAGCCTGGCCATGACGCTGCTGGTCCTGTTTGTGCTGGCACGTTGGGCGCGGCGACGCAGTAAAGGCGCTGTCGTTGCCGGCGCCCTGTTATCGATGTTTGCGCCGGACCCAACGCTGGAGCGAAATATTCGACTTGCAGAAGAAGCCAGGCAGGTTCAATGCGAAGAGGACGAGGAAGGCGAAAACAAGGGCTGATCCCGGTGCCTGCTTTACTGCAAAGGAGGGAACGGCAACCATCCCTGGTACCAGGCCAACGCTGCGGCAGCCATCAACCCCCCCACGATGAGCCATGGAACATAACCGCGTTTCGGCTGCACGGCCGCCTGCGTCAGCACCTTTTCTGGCCGTAATCCAGGCGCCTGCAGAACCCAGCGACAATTGGCGATGCGTATTTCATCACCGCTGGCCAGGCTTGCCTGCTGGATCGCCTCGCCGTTTAACAGTGTTTCCATGGCCGGATCAAGGTTGGTCAATACCAGTCTGCCGTCATCGTTTTCCCGAATTTCCGCGTGCCGCGGCGCCACGCCCTCCTGGTCCACCCGCAGGTCGCAATCATCCGCCCGACCGATGAGTGAAACGCTGTCCAGATTGAACGGCTGATTGATGACCGGGCCCGAGGCGCCTTTTAATCGGTAGTTGCTCATGTCGTTTCTGATATGGAGTCGGGGTCTGTAGTTACAAGTTCCCGCAAAACGCTGGTGGCATATCCGCCGGGTGGCAATTCGAAACCGAGCTGGAGCTCCGCCCCTGACAGGTTCCAGCTCATGACCCGCGGCACCAGCCGCAGAGAGCGCCTGGCTGCTTTCATTCCGGCTTTCTCAAGGCCTTGCAGCAGCGCGTGATGATCCGCGAGAGCGGCCTGCTCGACAGCTGCAGCATCCCGCTCCGCTCCAACTCCATTTCGTCCCGCCAGCAGACCTCCGGGATGGATGTCGAATTCGGCACAACGGCGGTCCAGTTCAGGGTCTGGCATCCGGCAGGGAAACGTCGAATGGCTGCCATCCAGGCAGGCAATATCGCCATCGATCAGTCGGTTCCAGCTTCGGTCTTCCACCCGTCGTGAAAGCAGTTCATTGAACAGAAAACTCCTGACCGATGACAGGTAGATACTCTTCTTGTTCCTGGGTAAACGACCTCCCCGCTTCAGCCACTGGCTGCCACGAACCACGTTGAACCCACCATGGCCGAATCTCTGTGGCCCGAAATAATTGGGTACTCCTGCTTCTTTCACTGTTTCCAGCCGCCCCGCCAAGCCATTCGTGTTGCCCTCGAGGTCCCTGATGACCAACCTGAACCGGTTGCCTCGAAGTGCGCCCCGCTTAAGTTTTCGGTGATGCCGACAGGCCGTGATGATCCTGGCATCAGCCATTTGCCAGCCCTTCCAGTCCACATCGCCGGCTTCCTGCAGCCCGATTGAAAACCATTGCCGGGTCACTCCATGGCGGTCTTTCATGCCCGCATAACCCACCTCACGCCCGGCCACGCCCGCCAGTGACGCCAATTGCCGGGCAACCCAGTCAGTGTTCGCGCCACGTTTTTCGATTTCGAGCCAGAGGTGGTTTCCCTCATTCGAGGGGGTAATCAACGGTATTTCCTGAACCTCGAAGTCCTCGGGAAAAGCACGAATCCGTCCACGACACTCCGGCGCGCCCGCTGCGCGAGCCCAGTCCGGCAGGCTCCATCCAGTGGACATGGGTCAGGTCGGCGTAATCAGAACAATGGCCAGCGAGGCTATTCCTTCGCCGCGGCCACAAAAGCCCAGTTGTTCAGTTGTGGTGGCCTTAATAGACACCGCTCCGGAGGCCAATTCCAGGATACCCGCGATGACCTCCCTCATTGCAGCGGCATGCGGTCCGATTTTTGGTGATTCACAGACGATGGTCAGGTCGAGGTTGACTACACTCCAACCTGCGTCTCGCAACAATTGGTTGACCTCGGCAAGCAGTATTTTGCTGTCCGCGTCACGCCAGCGTTGATCCGATGGCGGAAAATGCTGGCCGATATCCCCAAGGGCCGCAGCGCCCAGCAGGGCATCGCAGAGTGCGTGCAGGGCCACATCACCATCCGAATGCGCGGCCAGGCCCTGTTGATGGGGAATCCGGACACCGCCGAGCATGACGTGATCACCGTCAGCAAATACGTGGACGTCGAGTCCCTGGCCAACCCGGAAACTCATGGCATCACTCCCTGACGGATTGTCGCTGCAAAATGAACTCGGCCAGGGCAAGATCCTCCGCACCGGTGATCTTGATGTTGGTGGAAGAGCCTTCAACCAGCAGCGGAAAAGCCCCGACCCGTTCCATCGCGGCAGCGTCATCGGTGGGCAACAAGCCAGCGGACAACGCGGATTCGAGGTTTTTCGCCAGTTCACGAATCCGGAACAATTGGGGCGTCTGGGCTGCCCAGAAACGGCTGCGGTCGATGGTACGCTCAATCAGGCCACCATCATCGGCCAGCTTGAGGGTATCGTTGACCGGTGTCGCCAGGATGGCGCCATCGGAATGTTCCAGACCCACTCTCAGCAGCCGGTTCAAATCCTCGCTGGACAGGCAGGGCCGCGCCGCATCGTGCACCATCACCCACTCACAGGCAGGATCATTATCCATGATACTGCGCAGACCGTTCATTACCGTCTGCGCCCGGCTATCGCCGCCAATGACGGTACTGACCCGCGGAAAGGAAGGCCGCACCAGCTCATCGAAAATACCGTCATCCGAAGCGAGTGCAACGGTGCACGACTGAACGCTCTCGTGATTCATCACGGCGGCGAGACTGTGCGCGATTACCGGCAGTCCCAACAAGTGCGCATATTGCTTCAACGTGGTGCCACCAAAACGAACGCTGTGACCCGCTGCGGGAATCAGGGCGTGCACCGCTTGTCCGTTCATGA
Organism: Lysobacterales bacterium; assembly: GCA_029859645.1. GTDB lineage: Bacteria > Pseudomonadota > Gammaproteobacteria > Xanthomonadales > SZUA-36 > JAHEFT01. The sequence goes on from JAOUCS010000021.1 coordinate 29,453, forward strand.
TTTACTCCCTGCTGCCGTCGTCACCGGTCTCTTTCTCACCGGGAACGACCTGGTAAAATTCCTCGTTTTCCTTGACCATGCCCAGCTCACTGCGGGCCCGTTCCTCTACCGCCTGCAAACCCTGCCTCAAGTCCTCTACCTCGGCCTGGAGCTCCTGGTTGCGAAGAGCCAGGGCTGCATTTTCCTTTGCCTGTTCCTCGACGCGAACGGCCAGTCTTTTAACATCGCGGTAGCCACCTTCTCCAAGCCACATCTTTAACTGCAGGGCAATCAGCACCAACAGCAATATGGCCAGCAGGGAACGCATCAGCTCCAGTTACGAATATTCGCAAACGCCCGTGCACCCGCATAGGAACCTCGCGCGCCAAGGGCTTCTTCGATACGCAACAACTGGTTGTACTTCGCCACCCGGTCGGAGCGGCACAGGGAACCGGTTTTGATCTGGGTTGCCGATGTCGCGACCGCAAGGTCGGCGATGGTCGTATCTTCGGTTTCACCGGAACGATGTGATATGACCGCACTGAACCCGGCAGCTTCTGCCATGGCAATAGCTTCCAGCGTCTCGGTCAGCGTCCCGATCTGGTTCAACTTGATCAGGATCGAGTTGGTGATCCCCATTTCGATTCCGCGGCGGAATATTTCCGTATTGGTCACGTACAGGTCATCCCCGACCAGCTGACAGTCCTCACCAGTGAGTTGAGTCAGGACGTCCCACCCATGCCAGTCGTCCTCGTCCATGCCATCTTCAATACTGATGATCGGGTATTGGCGAACCCATCCGGCCAGGTATTCGGCAAATTCACCCGGTTCGAAGGATTTCCCTTCGGACTCCAGCAGGTACTGCCCATTTTCAAAAAACTCGGAAGAGGCGACGTCGAGTCCCAGGCTGACGTCCTGCCCGACGCGGTAACCGGATTTTTCAATCGCCTCCAGGATCGTCTCCACCGCCGCCTCGTTGGATGGCAGGTCAGGGGCAAATCCGCCTTCGTCACCCACCGCCGTGTTCAGGCCTTTACCGTTCAAAACAGATTTCAGGGAGTGGAAGATTTCAACGCCACAACGCAGTGATTCCCGGAAAGAACCGACGCCCCAGGGCAGGATCATGAATTCCTGCATATCCACGCTATTATCAGCATGGGCACCACCATTGATGATGTTCATCATCGGCACGGGCAGCAATAATTCGTCACTTTGTGCAAGATGGGCCCATAACGGCTGTCCTTCTTCAGCCGCCATCGCATGGGCTGCCGCCAGCGACACGCCCAGCAGGGCGTTGGCACCCAGGTTCGCTTTGTTGGGGCTGCCGTCCAGTTCGATCAACGTGGCATCGAGCGCCGCCTGGTTGCCTGCGTCAAAGCCGGTCAGGGCCCGGGCGATAGTACCGTTGACGTTTTCGACAGCCTGCATGACACCTTTACCGCCATAACGCTGCATGTCCCCATCCCTCAGCTCAATGGCTTCGCGGGCGCCGGTGGAAGCCCCGGAAGGCACAGCTGCCCGTCCGAAAGCGCCTGAATCGAGGGTGATTTCGGCTTCCAGCGTCGGGTTGCCACGCGAATCGAGAATTTCCCGGGCATGAATCGATTTAATTTCTGACATCAATAATCCTTTTCTTTTACGTGTTGAGTTAAGTCATCAGCGCGTTTCGCTTGCTGACGGCATCGAGTTCTCTGAGTGTTTCCAACAGCCCTTCAATCTGGCCAAGTGGCCATGCATTCGGACCGTCGCTCATCGCGCTGTCCGGTTCGGGATGGGTTTCCATGAACAGGCCGGCAACGCCCACTGCGACAGCCGCCCGGGCGAGCACGGGTACAAACTCACGCTGGCCTCCGGACGACCCGCCCTGCCCTCCGGGTAACTGGACGGAGTGGGTGGCATCGAAAACAACAGGACAGCCGGTTTCACGCAACACAGCCAGGGAACGCATGTCCGAAACCAGGTTGTTGTAACCAAAGGACGCGCCACGTTCACACACCAAGATTTTCTCGTTGCCGGTTGAACGCGCTTTTGCAACCACGTTCTTCATTTCCCAGGGGCTGAGGAACTGCCCTTTCTTCAGGTTGACGGGAATACCGGCCGAAGCGACACGGCGCACGAAGTTGGTCTGGCGGCACAGAAAGGCCGGGGTTTGCATGACGTCTACCACGGTGGCAACGGCGCTGATATCGGTATCTTCGTGGACATCCGTCAAAACGGGCAATCCCACCTGCCGCTTGACTTCGGCGAGAATTCGCAGCCCTTCATCGACACCCAGGCCTCTGAAGCTGTCTCCCGATGTGCGATTGGCCTTGTCGAAAGACGATTTATAAACCAGCGGAATTTCCAGCCGCGAACAGATTTCTTTCAGCGCGCCGGCCGTGTCAATTGCCAGTTGCTCGGACTCGATCACGCAAGGCCCGGCAATGAGGAAAAAAGGGTGATCGGGTCCGGCTTCGAAGCCGCACAGTTTCACAATTGCACTACTCCCTGCGGCAATTCACCCTGTTGCTGGCGCAGGGCTGCTTCGATAAAGCCGGTGAACAACGGGTGGCCGTCACGCGGGCTGGAAGTGAATTCAGGATGAAACTGGCAAGCCAGGAACCAGGGATGATCAGCAATCTCGATGATCTCTACCAGGGTTTCGTCCATCGACATTCCTGACAACACCATGCCATGCTTCTGGAATATATCACGGTAGCGGTTGTTGAACTCGTAACGGTGGCGGTGGCGTTCGGTGATAATTTCCTTGCCGTAAAGCCTGCGCGCCAGGGATCCATCACGCAGGCGACACTCCTGGCCACCCAGCCTCATGGTGCCCCCCAGGTCGGATTGCTCGTCCCGTTGCTCCAATTTTCCGGAGGCATCCAGCCATTCGGTTATCAGGCCGATGACGGGGTGCGGGGTAGCCGGATCGATTTCAGTCGTGTTTGCGCCTTCCAGGCCGCAGACGTTGCGGGCAAATTCGACCGCTGCCGCCTGCATCCCGTAGCAGATCCCAAGGTAAGGCACATTGTTCTCGCGGGCATGCCGGATGGCGTTCACCTTTCCTTCGAAACCCCGCTCTCCAAACCCACCCGGTACCAGGATCGCGTCGACATCATCCAGAAGTGACAGGTCGTTATCTACCAGGTCGTCTGATTCCAACCTGCGGATTTGGACCTTGATGCGCTGCTGCAATCCACCATGGACAATCGCTTCGGTCAATGATTTGTAGGCATCGTGATGTTCGACGTATTTGCCGACCACGGCGACGGTCACTTCGTGCAGCGTATTTACGGTGCGGTCTACAACGCGCAGCCAATCATCGAGATTGGCCGGGCCGACCTTGTCTTCCAGCCCGAATCCTTCCACCACGATGTCGTCAAGATGTTCCTCGTGCAACATGATGGGAATGTCATAAATGCTGTTTCTGGCATCCAGCGCAGTGATGACGGCCTTTTCGGGTACATTGGTGAACAGCGCGATCTTGGCCCTTTCAGATTCCGACAGTTCAAACTCGGAACGGCACAGCAGAATGTCCGGCTGAATGCCGATCGAGCGCAATTCCTTGACGGAATGCTGGGTCGGCTTGGTCTTGATTTCATTGGCAGCCCGCAGAAAGGGGACCAGCGTCAGGTGCATAAACATGGCGTTACGCCCGTATTCGACGCCGAGTTGCCTGATCGCTTCCAGGAATGGCAGGGATTCGATATCACCCACCGTGCCACCAATCTCGATCATGGCCACATCGAAACCTTCTGCTGCGCGGCGCACCCAATCCTTGATTTCATCGGTTACATGAGGAATCACCTGCACGGTGGCGCCGAGGTAATCGCCTTTCCGCTCTTTGGCAATAACGTTGCTGTAAATTCGTCCGGTGGTACAGTTGTTCAGCTGACCCATGCGCGTGCGAACGAATCTCTCATAGTGCCCCAGGTCGAGATCTGTTTCAGCGCCGTCGTTGGTTACGTACACTTCACCATGTTGAAACGGGCTCATCGTGCCGGGATCGACATTGATATAGGGATCGAGCTTGACCAGCGTGACCTTCAGGCCGCGTGATTCGAGAATGGCCGCCAGGGCCGCCGCCGACAGGCCTTTCCCGAGTGAGGAAACCACGCCGCCGGTAACAAAAATAAGTGATGCCATGCCAGAACCCTGTGTCTGTAACGTGCCAGATGAATGTAAAATTATTGGAGAAGTTCTGGAACCACATTGTACGTTATCCACAAGCCACTTGAAAACCATTGGTAAACAGGTGAACATCCCTTGCGCCGCCAGTAAGTCGGTGACCGACACGAAAATAGGATGAGCAACAAATACCGCGCAGAAGACATTGAAGTCCTGACTGGCCTGGAGCCCGTCAAACGGCGACCGGGCATGTATACCGACACGGCCCGGCCAAACCACCTGGCGATGGAAGTCATCGACAACAGCGTGGATGAAGCGCTGGCCGGACATGCAGGCCAGGTTTCCGTCATCGTATTCGAAGACGGTTCGGTGGAAGTTCTGGATGACGGCCGCGGTATGCCGGTCGATATTCACCCCGAACAGGGCATACCCGGGGTGGAGCTGATCCTTACCAAGCTGCATGCCGGCGGAAAATTTTCCGACCAGAATTATCAATACGCCGGCGGTTTGCACGGCGTGGGTGTGTCGGTGGTTAACGCGCTCTCTGAGAAACTGGAAATCTGGATCAAGCGTGACGGGGCCGAGCACTACATGGCGTTCGCCGCTGGTGAAAAAACCAGCGAACTGGAAGAAGTGGGCACCGTCGGCCAACGCAATACGGGTACGCGGATCCGTTTCTGGCCCGACCCCTCCTATTTTGACTCTCCCCATTTTTCACTCAAACGGCTGCGCCACCTGCTGCGGGCCAAGGCCGTACTTTGCCCCGGCCTGACCGTTACGCTGACCATCGACAAGTCCGGGGAGAAAGAAGAATGGTGCTACCACGAGGGCCTGACTGACTACCTGCAGTCGGAATTGCTGGGCTATGGCTGTCTGCCGGAACAACCATTCAACGGTGAAATGAAAGGCTCGGACTCAGAGGTCAGCTGGGCGCTGTGCTGGCTGCCGGAAGGCGGGCAGTTGCAGGAAAGCTACGTCAACCTGATCCCCACGGCTCAGGGTGGGACTCATGTAAACGCCTTGCGAACCGGGCTGGTCGATGCGCTCCGGGAGTTTTGTGAACATCACAATCTTTTGCCGCGGGGGCTGAGACTCACACCGGACGATATCTGGGAAAAAATCAGCTACATACTGTCGGTCAAGCTATCCGACCCTCAGTTCAGTGGGCAGACCAAAGAGCGGCTCTCTTCACGCGCCTGTGTGCCGTTCATTTCCGGTGTCATCAAGGATTCATTCAGTCTCTGGCTGAACCAGAATGTCACCGAGGGCGAGGCCATCGCCCAGCTGGCGATCAGCAATGCGCAGAAACGCATGAAATCCGCCCGCAAAGTGGTGCGGAAGAAAGTCACCCAGGGACCTGCCCTGCCCGGCAAACTGGCCGACTGTACGTCGCAGGATCTGTCCTGGACAGAGTTGTTCCTGGTGGAAGGGGATTCGGCAGGAGGATCGGCCAAACAGGCACGCAACCGTGAGTTCCAGGCCATCCTGCCGCTGCGCGGCAAGATTCTGAATACCTGGGAAGTGGAATCTGAATCAGTCCTGAGCAACCAGGAAGTCCATGATATCTCGGTCGCTATCGGGGTGGACCCCGGTTCCAGCCAGATCAGTGGGCTGCGTTATGGCAAGATCATAATCCTGGCGGACGCCGACTCGGATGGCCTGCATATTGCGACCTTGCTGGCGGCGCTGTTTCTGAAGCACTTTACGGCATTGGTCGAGACCGGACATGTGTTCGTCGCCATGCCACCGCTGTTCAGGATCGATGTCGGCAAAGAAACCTTTTATGCGCTGGACGACGAGGAACGAAAAGGCATCCACGAACGTATCGTGGCGGAGAAAAAGAAGGGCAAGGTAATGGAAACCCGCTTCAAGGGCCTGGGTGAAATGAACCCTTTGCAGCTGCGCGAGAGCACGGTCGATCCCGATACCCGCCGGCTGGTTCAGCTGACGGTTGAAAGTCACTCGGCAACGACCCGTGTGATGGACATGCTGCTGGGCAAGAAACGGGCGCCCGATAGAAAAGCCTGGCTTGAAGATAAAGGAAACCTGGCGACTGTCTGAGGAGAAAACTGATGAGCCAAAGAACTGAAATCGAACGGGCGATCAACCTGTTTATCGATGCAATCAACCGCAATGACGCCAGCCAGATCCCACTCACCGAAGATGTCATTATGTCCGGGCCGATGATGGCTGAACCGACCATCGGCGAAGCGGAAGTCCGCAATTACCTCAATGAGACGTCTCCTTTCATCGCACATCTTGACTTGCGCGAGACCCTGATCGAGGGCGACCGGGCCGCGATCATCGTCAAGTTCACCGGCATCAACGGCGTAGTAATAGAGGGCGCAGAGTTTTTCACCTTCCGGGATGGAAAAATCGCCAGTGACCATATCTACTTCGACACTCGCCGGTTGTTCAAGGGAGCAAACTGATCGACAGTGCCCTCTGGTTGCGTGGTTTTCGCCCGTTCTTCCTCGCAGCATCCCTGTTTGCCATCTTTACGATGGCCATGTGGCTGGGCGTGTACCGGTTTGGTCTGCAACTGCAACTGGACGGGTTATCCATGTTTCAGTGGCATGCGCATGAAATGATTTACGGATACTCGATGGCCATCGTCGCCGGCTTTCTGCTGACGGCAGCCTGGAACTGGACCGGCGAAAAAACTGCCGCAGGAGCCAGCCTCGCCTGGGTATTTGCGCCCTGGGTCATCGCCCGGCTGTTGATGGCCCCCGGAACCCCTTACCTGGTTTACGCCGCCGCTGCCGACCTGGTCTTTCTGCTGGCGACCGGATTCGCCATCTGCCGGCCCATTATCAAAGCCCGGCAAAAACGCCAGATCCCTGTTTTGCTGATCCTGTCATTGCTGCTGCTGAGCAACCTGGCATTCTATCTCGGCGCAGCGGGTCTGCTGGAATCCGGCGTTCACCTCGGAATCTATGGCGGACTCTACATCGTGCTGGGCCTGGTGCTTTTCATGGGCCGGCGAGTCATCCCTTTTTTCACCCAGAGAGGGGTCGGTTACGAAGTGGAACTCAAGAACGCCCGCTGGAACGACATCGCCACTTACATCTTTTACCCGCTGTTCCTGGTCTGCGAACTGGCCTTTCCGCAAAGCATTGCGGGGGCGCTGCTGGCGGCAGCTCTGCTGGTTTCAAATTCCATCCGCGTCAATGGCTGGCACACATTGGGCATCTGGCAGAAACCCTTGCTCTGGGGTCTGTTCGCGTCTTTCATCATGATTAACCTGGGCTTTCTGTTGCGTGCCCTTTCGCCATTGACGACGTTACCTGATTACATCCACGTACATGCTTTCGCCGTTGGCGGCATCGGCATCGTGACCGTCAGCATGATGGCACGGGTTACCCTGGGCCATACCGGCAGGAATGTTCACCAGGCCCCGCCGGTCATGACTTTACTGCTTTTTTGCATGGTCCTGACCACGGCGGTCCGGGTATTTTTCCCGCTGGTCGATCCATACAATTACCAGTTCTGGATCACGGTTGCCGGCGTACTATGGATGGTTTCATTCACCCTGTTTTCCATCGTTTTCATCCCCATGCTGGTGGGGCCAAGAGTTGACAACAAACCATGACCGAGATTACCCAGTCTTTTTCCGACCACGAACAGATACCTCTCAAGGATTATGCCGAGAAAGCCTACCTGGATTACTCCATGTATGTCGTTCTCGACCGGGCGCTGCCGCATGTTGGCGATGGTTTGAAGCCGGTTCAGCGGCGCATCATTTACGCAATGAGCGAGCTCGGTCTGAGCGCCAGCTCGAAACACAAGAAATCTGCCCGAACGGTCGGCGATGTCATCGGCAAGTTCCACCCACACGGCGATTCCGCCTGTTATGAGGCCATGGTGCTGATGGCCCAGCCTTTCGCTTTTCGCTACCCACTGGTCGATGGCCAGGGAAATTTTGGATCGCCCGACGATCCCAAGTCATTCGCAGCCATGCGCTACACGGAGTCCCGGTTGACGCCTTACGCCAAGACACTGTTGCGTGAACTGGGCATGGGAACCGTTGACTGGGGGCCAAACTTCGACGGCACGCTGAAAGAACCGCTGATGCTGCCGTCGCGCCTGCCAAACGTTCTTCTCAATGGCAGTACCGGCATCGCGGTTGGCATGTCCACTGACATTCCACCGCACAATCTGCGCGAGGTTGTGTCCGCCTGTATTCGCCTGCTGGAAAGTCCTAAATCGACCGTCGCCGAACTGTGTGAACATGTCAGGGGCCCGGACTACCCCACCGACGCGGAGATCATCACTCCAGCTGAAGACTTGCAGGCGATCTATGAAACGGGCAACGGCTCGGTCAAGATGCGCGCTGTCTGGGAAAGGGAAAATGGCGAAATCGTTATTACCGCGCTGCCCCACCAGGCTTCACCTGCCAAGATCCTGGAGCAGATCGCCACGCAAATGCAGGCCAAGAAACTGCCGATGGTAGAAGACCTGAGAGATGAGTCCGACCACGAAAACCCGACGCGCCTGGTGATCGTACCGCGTTCCAATCGCGTCGATCTCGAACAGCTGATGAACCACCTGTTCGCGACTACCGACCTGGAAAGGAACTACCGCGTCAACCTGAACATTATTGGGATCAGTGGCAAGCCCCAGCTGCTCAACCTCAAAGATCTGCTCAAACAATGGCTCAGTTTCCGGATGGATACCGTGGTGCGGCGTCTCAACCACAGGCTCGACCAGGTCGTGGACCGGCTGCATATCCTGGAAGGCCTGCTGGTCGCTTATCTCAATATCGATGAAGTGATTCACATTATTCGCCATGAGGACAAGCCGAAACCCGTGCTGATGAAGCGTTTTAGCATCACTGGAACCCAGGCGGAAGCCATCCTCGAACTGAAGCTGAGGAATCTCGCCAAGCTGGAAGAAATGAAGATCCGTGATGAGCAGGATCTGCTGTCCGATGAACGCGCTGAACTGGAGAAACTCCTCGGCTCGAAAGCCAGGCTCAAAACGTTGATCAAAAAGGAATTGCTCGAGGACGCCGAGACCTTCGGAGATGAACGGCGCTCGATCCTGGTTCGCCGGGAAGCTGCCCAGGCGCTGCGCCAGGAAGACCTGATTCCTTCTGAGCCATCGACGATCGTGCTGTCGCGCTCCGGTTGGGTTCGCGCCGCCAAGGGGCATGACATTGATCCAACGACCATCAACTACCGGGCCGGAGACGAATATCAGCACTCCGCCCGTGGACGCAGCAATGAACAGGCGGTTTTTCTTGATTCGAGAGGCAGGGCATTCTCGCTGTCCGCGCACAGCCTGCCATCTGCCCGCAGTCTCGGCGAGCCGTTGTCCAGCCGCTTTACGA
>JAOUCS010000085.1 GCA_029859645.1 Lysobacterales bacterium
GAACGGGACAGCAGCAGAGCGGTTGCGCCGCTGAGGCCGGCACCGGACGCGCACGTGATTGATTCAACGGAGCTGGGTATCAACGAAGTACTACAGGTAATTGATAATTTACTTGATAAAATATCAGTATCTAATTGATAATATTATATATTTAGCCGCTACTCATGAAGTAGTGAAATTTAAACGGGTAGAATTGACTACCCCACAACCCTGGGTAGGTGGATGCGTAATAAGCATTACACCTGTGAGTAAACAACAACATGACTGAAAGTTTTGCAGAATTATTTGAAGAGAGCCTGGCGGCACAAGATCTGAAGCCGGGATCCATCGTAACCGGTACCATCATGGAAATACGCGACGATGCAGTCGTGGTAAACGCCGGTTTGAAATCCGAAGGAATCGTTCCCATCAGCCAGTTCAAAAACTTGCAGGGAGACCTGGAAGTTGAAGTGGGTGATGCAGTGCAGGTTGCGCTGGACACCGTCGAAGACGGTTTCGGCGAAACCCGCCTTTCCCGCGACAAGGCAAAGCGTGCCCTTGTGTGGGACAAGCTGGAAGGTGCATTCGAAGGTGAAGAAACCATCGAAGGCAAGATCAGCGGCAAGGTCAAGGGTGGCTTCACGGTAGATATTGAAGACATCCGCGCTTTCCTGCCGGGTTCACTGGTCGACGTACGTCCGGTGCGTGACCCCGCATACCTCGAAGGCAAGGACCTGGAATTCAAGATCATCAAGCTGGACCGTAAGCGCAACAATATCGTTGTCTCGCGTCGTGCGGTGGTCGAGTCCGAGTTCAGCGCAGAGCGTGAGCAGTTGCTGGAACGCCTGGAAGAGGGTGTGATCGTTAAGGGTGTGGTCAAGAACCTCACCGACTACGGCGCGTTCCTTGACCTGGGTGGTATCGACGGCTTGCTGCACATCACCGACATGGCCTGGAAACGGGTGCATCACCCGAGTGAAGTGGTCAACGTAGGTGACGAACTGGAAGTGCGCGTGCTGCGCTTCGACCGTGAGCGCAACCGCGTCTCACTGGGTCTGAAGCAGCTGGGCGATGATCCATGGAGTGACCTGGCCCGCCGTTACCCGGTTGGCACCCGCCTGTTTGGCGCAATCTCCAACATCACCGATTATGGATGCTTTGTTGAAATTGAAGACGGTGTTGAAGGCCTGGTTCATGTTTCTGAAATGGACTGGACCAACAAGAACGTCAATCCGGCCAAGGTGGTCCATACCGGTGACGAAGTAGAAGTCATGGTCCTGGATATCGACGAAGAACGTCGTCGCATCTCGCTGGGCATGAAACAGTGCAAAGTGAATCCGTGGGAATCTTTCGCCGCCATTCACAACAAGGGCGACAAGGTAACCGGTGCAATCAAGTCCATCACCGATTTCGGTATCTTTATCGGCCTCGAAGGCGGTATCGACGGACTGGTTCACCTGTCAGACATTTCCTGGCAGGATACCGGTGAAGACGCGGTGCACAATTTCCGCAAGGGCGAAGACGTCGAAGCGGTGGTGCTGGCCGTTGATCCCGAGCGTGAGCGTATTTCACTGGGCATCAAGCAACTTGACCAGGATCCGTTTGCCACTTACATGGCTGAACACCCCCGCGGCTCCATGGTGCAGGGCGTGGTGAAGGAAGTTGATGCTCGTGGCGCGGTTATTGAACTGGTTGAAGGCGTTGAAGGTTACCTGCGTGCCTCCGACATCAAGGAAGAGCGTGTCGAAGATGCCACGCGTGAGCTTTCTGTCGGCGACAAAGTCGAGGCGAAGTTCATCAGCCTTGACCGCAAGAACCGTACGCTGAGCCTGTCCATCCGGGCCAAGGAAGACGCGGAATTGGCAGAAGCGCTGAAAGAGTACAAGCAAAGCAGTGCCACGGGCGGTACGACCTCCCTGGGCGACCTGCTGAAAGAGCAGTTGGAACAGGATTCCTGATTGCTCGAGGCGCTTTGATAAAAAACGCACCGGGGGCCGATTCTGGCCCCCGGGGTAAATAAATGGTATTACAATAATAATCAGGGAATTAGCGAGTTTTCTATGACTAAATCTGAACTGATCGATCAACTGGCAGAAATTCAAAGACACCTGGCGCACCTGGATGTGGAGCTTGGCGTCAAATCCATTCTTGAGCAGATGAGCGCCGCCCTGGCCAGTGGTGACCGCATCGAGATTCGCGGTTTCGGCAGTTTTTCCTTGCATTACCGCGCACCCCGCATGGGCAGAAATCCCAAAACCGGCGAGGCCGTAGCGTTACCCGGCAAGCATGTGCCACATTTCAAACCGGGCAAGGCATTGCGCGAGCGCGTCGATTATTCCGAGAGCTGAGCCTCCTTGTACAGGATTGCCTTCATTGTCGTAGCGGTCCTGGCGTTAGCGCTGGGTCTGCTGGTCGGCACCCTCAATTCGGACACGGTCAGCGTTGACCTGTTATGGATACAGCTACAGTGGCCGCTCGGGCTGCTGTTGCTTTGTATTTTCGCCGTTGGCCTGCTGTTTGGCCTCCTGGTTAGCTGGTTTTTTGGCATCGTGCCATTGAGAGCAAGGCTCCGCAAAGCCCGTAACCTGGAACCATAAAACCCTGATGACTGAGCTTTTGTTGCTCCTGCTGCTCCTGCTGCTGCCGGTTGCGGTGTATTTGGGCTGGTGGTTTGCCAGGACCCTGGGCAGGCGTTCATCAAAGAAAAGTCAGCAACTATTCAGTAACCAGTACTTCCAGGGGCTGAACTACCTGCTGAATGAACAACCCGACAAAGCCATCCAGGTGTTCCTGGAACTGGCCGAGGTCAACAAGGATACGGTAGAGACTCACATGGCGCTGGGCAGCCTGTTCAGGCGCAGGGGTGAAGTTGACCGTGCCATCCGTTTTCATCAGAACATCATCGCTAAACCCGGGCTTGAGCCGGAACAACGCACCCAGGCCTTGCTCGAGTTGGGTGAGGACTATATGCGCGCCGGGTTGCTGGACCGCGCAGAACGCCTGTTTTCGGAATTGATTGAAACCGGTGCCCACACACCCTCGGCTCTGCGCAGCCTGCTGGATATCTACCAGCAGGAGAAAGATTGGAAAAAGGCCCTGGAGCAGGCACAACAACTCGAGCAGGTCAGCGGCGAGCACATGGGCGATGTGATGGCCCAGTTCTGTTGTGAAATGGCGACGGACTGCCTGGCCGCGAAGGACCGCGAAGGCGCGCGGCGGCAGTTGCGCAGGGCACGAAGACATGATCCAGCCTGCATCAGGGCTCGCTTCGTTCTCGCTGATATTTGCAGCCAGGAGGATGATTTTCTGCGGGCGATGGATCTTTACGAGGAGATCGCTGACCTTGACGCCGACTATATTCCTGAAATCCTCGACGACTACCTGGAGGTTGCCGAGCGGACCGGACAAGCCTCGAGGAGCCGGCAAAAGCTGGATGAATGGGCTGAAAATTACAAGGGAATCTCACTCATTCTGAAGGTGAGTGAGTTCATTGCCGAAGAGCAGGGAGGCGCGGCCGCCGGACGCTTCCTGGTCGAGGCGCTCGCATCCAAACCGTCGGTGCGGGGGTTGGATCACCTGATTGACCTGAAAGCAGAGGGCTACCTCGATGCTGAATCCAGCGATGACATCCTCAAGGCAGTCACTGCCCGCCTGATGTCGCGTCAACCGGAGTACCGCTGCCATCATTGTGGCTTCAGTGGACAGACCCATCATTGGCAGTGCCCCAGTTGCCGCAAATGGGGTACTACCCGGAAAATTCACGGGGTCCTGGGCGAATAGCCCCCGGTCTGAAGAATGACAGGGCCAGCGGCATGGGGTTATCCGGGGGTCATCGCTGTTGCTTTCCTGGTGTCGTTCCTGCTGACCGGCCTTGCGGCCTGGTACGCCCGTCGCCGGGGGTTGCTCGACCACCCCGGTGAACGTCACAGCCACACGCAGGTTACACCGCGTGGCGGGGGCGCCGGCCTGGTGTTGGCCTTCGTCCTGATGCCTCTGCTGGTTTTCCCTGGTGGCTATCCTGAGTGGTGGCTGTACGCCATTTTGCCGGGCGTCGTTGTGCTGGCGCTGACCGGTTGGTGGGACGACCACGTGTCGCTCAGCGTGCGCTACCGGTTGATGGTTCAGTTGGCGGTCACAGGCTGGTTGATGGGGTACGCCGTGTATGCCGGCTGGCATCCCGGGTTGTCGTTGATGTTCGCCAGCGGCCTGTTCGTGATCTGGATGGTCAACCTGTACAATTTCATGGATGGCAGCAACGGCATGGCGGGGCTGCAGGGCGTATTCGCTGCCGCCATTCTCGCTGTGCTTTTCCATGCCGCCAATGACTCGTCGTTTACGCTGTTGTCGCTGGTTCTGGCCGCTTGCTGTGCCGGATTCCTGCCCTGGAACCTGGGTCAGGCCAGGGTTTTCATGGGGGACGTGGGCAGCCTGGCGCTGGGTTTCGCCTTCGCATCGATGTTGTTGTACGGCGTGGCTTCAAAGGCTTTTTCTTACCCGGTCGCATGGCTGGTCATGCTGCTGTTCATTACTGATGCCAGCCTGACATTGCTGTGGAGAGTAATCAGGGGAGAGCGGTGGTATAATGCGCACCGGCAACACCTGTACCAGCGGATGATTGCGCATGGGTTGACACATGGGCGTGTCGCCACGGTGTACCAGGCCGTCAATATGATCATGGTGCTGCCGGGCATCGTACTTGCCGTGAGATTTCCAACGCTGGCCTGGGTGATTGCCCTGGTTCTGACCCTGACTTTTGTGCTGGGTTGGCATTATTTGCTTAGACACTATAAAGAACCGGCCACGGCTGGATAGAATGATGAATCTTATGCGAATTGTGCGACATCCAAGGGCTGCGGTGATCATCCATGACATGGTCATGGTCGCGGTTGCGTGGCTTGCAGCAGGCTACATTGTCAACCGCGGCGGATTTGCCGGCATTCTGGACTCTGTTCCCCTGGTGGTTGAACTGGCGCTGATTTTAGCGGTGCAGGGCCTGGTGTTGTGGTCCACGGGTTTGTATAAAGGCTTGTGGCGTTTCGCCAGTTTCCCTGACCTGTGGAACATCGCCCGTGCGGGGATTTTCGGAACCCTGTTTATCCTGGCTGTGTTGACGGTGTTTTACGGGGTATCCGTGAAGCAGATGCTCGGACCCGTCATGATGTATCCCGCTGTCCTTTTTCTCGCGCTGGGCTTGCCCAGGATGTGTTATCGCTTCTGGAAGGATTCCAGGGTTCCGGCCAGGGCGGACGGCCCTGAAACCTCTCGCGCTTTGATTTTGGGCGCCGGGCGCTCAGGCGCCTTGCTGGAACGGGAATTGAGACACCGCGGTGCTTTTGACGTGGTCGGCTTCCTGGATGACGATGACCGCCTGAGAGGCGCGCAGGTGCATGGTATCCCGGTGCTGGGTAAGATCGACCAGTTACCCGGTATCTGCCTGGAGACGGGCGCTGATATTGCGATCATCGCGATGCCGTCCGCCACCAATCAACAGATGCAGCGTGTGGTGGAGACCTGCGAGAAAAGCGCGATTGAATTCAGGACTCTGCCAACCTTGAATGACCTTGGAAACAAGGCCACCCGAATCGATGACCTGAAGCGCGTTGCGATTGACGATTTACTGGGGCGTGAACCCATTTCCCTGGTCTGGGATTCGATCCGTGACGGCCTTGCCGGCAAGCGCGTGATGATAACCGGCGGAGGCGGCTCGATCGGTTCCGAGTTATGCCGCCAGATCGCCAGGCTGAATCCGGTTGAACTGATCGTGGTCGATAACAGCGAGTTCGCGCTTTACCGCATTGATCACGAACTGCGCAGCGATTTCCAGGACCTGATTTTTCACAGCGTGCTGGGTGATATCTGTGATTCCGCGACCGTGGAAAAAGTCGTGGGCGAATACCGGCCCGACATGATTTTCCACGCGGCGGCTTACAAACATCTGCCCATTCTGCAAACCCAGGTCCGCGAGGCTTTCCGTAATAATGTGCTGGGCACGATGCGTCTGGCAGAAGCGGCTGAACGCCACGACGTGGGCACCTTTGTACTGATATCCACGGACAAGGCCGTCAACCCGGCCAACATCATGGGCGCCACCAAGCGGGTGGCCGAGATGTACTGCCAAAATGCGAACGCTCGCGCCAGCACCCGGTTCATAACCGTGCGTTTCGGCAATGTCCTCAATTCCAACGGCAGCGTCGTTCCGTTGTTCAAGGAACAGATCGCCAAGGGTGGCCCGGTGACGGTAACCCACCCTGAAATTTCCCGCTACTTCATGACCATCTCCGAGGCCAGCCAGCTGATCATGCAGGCGGCCGTGCTCGGCGAAGGCGGTGAAATTTACGTACTGGACATGGGCGAGCCCGTGAAGATTACTTACCTGGCAGAGCAGTTGATCCGGCTGTCAGGCAAACAGCCCGGCAAGGATATCCAGATTGTCTACACCGGCCTGCGACCCGGTGAAAAGCTGTTTGAAGAACTGTTCCACGAACTGGAGCCTTATGAGCAAACCCAGCATGAGAAGATTTTTCTGGCACAGCCACGGCCGGCTGACTGGGAGGGGCTGGGTGCCGAATTGCGCGAAGCCGAACTGGCCGTCAAACGTTACGACACGGGTCGCATCAAGCAAATCCTGTTTCGCCTGGTGCCCGAGCTTGCCAAGACCTCTATCGCAGACCGTCCCGACGAACACGGGGTCGTTTCGATTCACCGCATCAGAAAAGATCGCTAAATGAGCCAACGCAAGCCTGTCAGAAAAGCCGTTTTTCCGGTTGCGGGACTGGGCACCCGGTTCCTGCCGGCGACCAAGTCGATTCCCAAGGAAATGCTGCCGATCGTGGATAAACCACTGATCCAGTATGCAGTGGAAGAGGCGCTGGAAGCAGGTATAGACACCCTGATCTTTGTTACCAGCCGGAAGAAGCATGCTATTTCGGATCATTTCGATTCCGCTTTCGAATTGGAGACCCGGCTGGCGGCAGACGGCAAGACGGAATTGCTCGAACGTATCAATACGATCGTTCCGGATGGCGTCAGCCGGGTGCACGTAACCCAGACAGAAGCGCTGGGCCTGGGGCACGCGATCCTGTGCGCGGAATCTGTCGTGGGTGATGAACCCTTCGCCATTTTGCTGGCTGATGACATGATCAGAAATGATGGCCCCGGCGCCCTGTCGCAGATGGTCCAATTGCATCGCGAGAGCCGTTCAAGCGTGATTGGCGTGGAAGAGATTCCGGATGAAATGACAACCAGCTATGGCGTCGTTGGTGTTGATTTCGATGATTCCGGCCATCGTGCGATTCATACCATAGTGGAAAAACCAAAGCTGGAAGATGCCCCTTCCAGGCTGGGGGTGGTGGGCCGCTACATTCTTGATTCCTCTGTGTTCGCCTGCCTGGGAAACGTGAAACCCGGTGCGGGTGGCGAAATCCAGCTGACTGACGGCATCGCCGCCATGTTGTCGAGCCATCCGGTGCTGGCTTACCCCTTCGAGGGTCAGCGTTACGACTGTGGCGCCCGCCAGGGATTCATCAAGGCCACCATCGACTATGCGCTGGAGCAGCCAGACCTGCGTGACCCGGTGCTTGAGCACCTGCTGCAGGTTCTGCGCGAGTCCGGCCGGATCTGACAGCGTCAATGGCGGATTACAGACCGAAAGTTGACTGGCCGGCGGGGCGTATCGTGCCGTTACCGCACCAATCCACTGTCCTGCGGGGCAACCCGTGGGGTGACCCGACCGAGCGGGAACTCAATGTCTACCTGCCGGCGGCTTATACGTCTGGCGGTGCGCCGCTGCCGGTGTTGTGGGACCTGGCTGCCTATACCAACTCCGGACCCGGTCACCTGAATTGGCGCAACCAGGGCGAAAACCTGCCCGCGCGACTGGACCGCCTGATCGGGCAGGGTGAGATGGAACCGGTGATCGTGGCCTTTCCGGATTGCTATACCGCCCTGGGCGGGAACCAATACGTCAACTCGGAGGCCGTGGGCCGTTACGCGGATTATCTGAACCTGGAACTCATTCCGTTGCTTGCGACGGAATTGAACGTCATCGATGACCGTGAAAGCCGCGGAGTTTTTGGCAAGTCCTCGGGGGGATTTGGTGCCTTGCACCTGGCCATGAACTACCCCGACTTGTGGGGTGCGGTTGCCAGCCATGCCGGGGATGTCGGCTTCGAAATGGTTTTTCAGAAAGAATTTCCGACGGCTGCCCAGGTGCTCGCGGCTTTCAAAGATGACTTTACCGATTACATCCGGGCATTCTGGAGAAAGAACCGGCCTTCCGGGCGCGACTATACCGCCATGATGGTGCTTGCCATGGCGGCCAGTTACGATCCGGATATCCAGGATCCCACCAAAATACATTTGCCGTTTGATGTGCGGACCTGTGAACTGGACCCGGAGCGCTGGCAGCGCTGGCTGGATTTCGATCCATTGCTTGCGCTGGACAAACAAGGTGAGGCTTTGAAATCACTGCGCGCACTTTACCTCGACGTGGGTATTTACGATCAGTACCATATCCAGTACGGTACGCGTCGGTTTACCGATCAGCTCAACGCCAGGGGTATTCCGCACCGTTATGAAGAATTCGAAGGAACCCACTCATCTATTGACTGGCGCCTGGACCATTCCCTGCCTTACCTGGTCGGCGCTCTGAAAAAGGCTTGAATACGACATGATCAATATCACTGACACTGCCCAACAGTACTTTCTGCGGCTGATTGAACAGCAGGACGATGATGGCCTTGCACTGCGCATTTCGGTCAATCATGCCGGCACCCCCGGCGCCAGTTGCGACCTGCAGTTCTGTCCTGCAGGCCACAGTATGCCCGATGACCTGGAATTGCCTTTTTCCGGCTTCAGCCTGTTCGTTGCAAAAGCCAGTGAGGCCTGGCTCGAGAAAGCGGAAATAGATTTCGAGTCAGATGAAACCGGAGGCCAGTTGACGATCAAGGCGCCTGGAATCAAGGGTTCACAACCCTCGAGTGAAGCCGCGTTGGAAGACCGCGTGGGCTGGCTGCTGGAAACCGAGATCAACCCGGCGCTGGCATCACATGGCGGACGGGTCGCGTTGGTGGAAATCACCGAGAACAAAGAAGTTGTCCTGCAGTTCGGTGGCGGTTGCCACGGCTGTGGAATGGCGGACGTCACCCTCAAGCAGGGCATCGAGCAGACCCTGACCCGGAATATCCCCGAAATCACGGCCGTGCTGGATGCCACCGACCACCAGTCAGGCACCAACCCCTACTACGCCGGCGACGCCAGCGGCGAATCAGCCGTCTAAAAAAGGTGTTGAGTGCAGCCGCCTTCCGGCGAAGCAGGGAGCAGGGAAGCGAAACTCCATAACTTTACTTGATGGAGAGGTCTTTCAGCCCTTCCTGCGAGGAATACCAGGCGGCCAGATCCTTGATGTCCTGGTCGGTGAGTGGACCGGCGAAACCGGCCATGATCACATTTTCCCGGCGGCCGGCGCGATAATCGGCCAGCGCTTTTTGCAGGTAACTGGCGTGTTGCCCGGCCAGGTTTGGATAGCTGGGGTCGACACTCTTTCCGTCCAGCCCGTGGCAGGCCTGGCAGACGGCTGATTTTTGTTTACCGGCAGCAGGATCGCCCTTGGCGAAAGCAGTGAAGGGCAGGCAGATCAGCGCTAATAGCAGAATCGTGTTTTTTATCATGATTATTCGCCACCCAGTGATGCGAAATAGGCAGAAATATCTTCAATATCCTGATCGGACAAGGCCTCCGCCTGCAGCCCCATGGTGGGGTGATCACGTTCGTCGGCCCGGTAAGCCTTCAGCGCAATGACCAGGTATTCGTAGTTCTGACCAGCGATCTTCGGCACATGATAGGTCGGATAGATGTTCTTGTAGCCGGGAATGCCGTGACAACCGGTACAGGTATAGGCTTTGACCTGGCCGGATTCTTTGTCGCCGGTTGCGTACGTGCTCTGGATCGGAAGGATCAGGCCGGCCGATATCA
The DNA here is from genome assembly GCA_029859645.1 of Lysobacterales bacterium. Classification (GTDB taxonomy): domain Bacteria; phylum Pseudomonadota; class Gammaproteobacteria; order Xanthomonadales; family SZUA-36; genus JAHEFT01. The sequence goes on from JAOUCS010000085.1 coordinate 9,952, forward strand.
GCAAGGCTGAAAAAATCAGGTTTCGCATGAATGTCTCGTCAACTTTGTAATTTGTGCTGGATCAGCCAGCGATTATACCTTTCAGCTTTCCGTCTAACCAACGATTTTTGTTCTGGGAAAAATGCTGTTTTCTTCTACACCTATTATAAGTTATCTGGATTTGCTTATAAGGTATTGAAAATTTGTCAGTTACAAAATAAATGCGCCCCGCAGTTACAGCCATGAATTTTTATATATTAAAAATATTAATCATTTGATTTAATTAATTTGATTCATGTCATATCTATAAGGTCTTGATCTGTTTCAGAATCGATTCTAGTTTGCGGGTACTTTCCCGCCAAGTCCGGCCTGGAAACTTCCCGCTTTGCGATCAGCAACTGATCGTTTTTGAGGGAATCTGCCATGCTTAGTGATCTCGATCTTCATCTTGAACCCGCCACCGGTATTTCGCGCAGAGGCTTTCTGAAGTTCTGTTCGGGCGTTGCGGTGACCATTGGATTGTCTCCCGCGGCCGGGGCCCGGATTGCACAGGCGGTGATGGATCCAAAACGTCCGCCGGTCATCTGGCTCTCGGCGCAGGAATGTACCGGCTGCACGGAATCCTTGTTGCGGGCGCACCACCCCACGCTGGAAAACCTGATTCTCGACATGGTTTCGCTGGACTACCACGAAACACTCAGCGTGGCCGCCGGTCACCAGGCCGAAGCGGCACGCAAGGCATCGATGGACGAGAACTTCGGAAATTACCTGCTGGTGGTTGATGGTGCGATCCCGACAAAAGACGGTGGCATCTATTGCAAGGTTGCAGACCGTACTATCCAGGAGCATCTCGAAGAGGCGGCGGCAGGCGCAGCGGCGATTGTCGCGATCGGTTCCTGTGCCTCCTGGGGAGGGATTCCCGCAAGCGGAATCAATCCAACCGGTGCGGTGGGCGTTGCCGAAATCCTGCCGGATAAAACGATTATCAATATTCCCGGTTGCCCGCCCAATCCCTATAACTTCCTGAGCACCGTGCTGCAGTTCGTGGCGTTCGGCAGCTTGCCGGAGCTGGATGAGAAGGGTCGTCCAAAATTTGCTTATGGCCGCCTGATTCATGAAAACTGTGAACGGCGCCCGCATTTCGATGCCGGCCGCTTCGCGATCGAATTCGGTGACGAGGGGCACCGCCAGGGCTGGTGCCTGTACAAACTGGGTTGCAAGGGTCCGGAAACCTACGCTAACTGCCCGGCCATTCTGTTTGGTGACGTGGGCTCGGGCAGTTGGCCGGTGGGCACCGGACATCCCTGTTTCGGCTGTACCGAAGAAGGCGTCGGCTTCACCAAGCCGATTCACGCCCTGGCGGATGTTGAAACGTTGACACCACCCACGACCTTCGCAGCAGTTGACCAGCCAAAGGGCGTTGGCATGACCCCCGGAGCGGCCGGAGTAGTGGGCGCAGCGGCGGGCGCAGCGGCAGGGGCCGCTGCCGTGATGGCGAGCCGGTTGGGCAAAGTCGAACTGATTCCTGAAAAGAAGAAAAAGAAGAAAAAGAAAAACAAGGGTTCAAAGAAAGAATCAACCGCCGCAGAGGAATGAGCGGATGAGTATCAAGCGAAGAGATTTTCTCAAAGCGGCTGTCACCGGCAGCGCCGTGGCTGCCCTGCCGGGGCCGGCCGAGGCGAGACCCAACCTGGAAGTCCCTCCCAATGCAGTAGGCATGCTGTACGACGCCACCCTGTGCATCGGCTGCAAGGCCTGCATGGTGGGCTGCAAGGAGGCCAATGAGATGCCGGTCGAGAGTTCCGACGTGTCCCCGATCTGGGATACGCCGATGGACACCTCCGGCAAAACCAAGAACATCATCAAGGTTTATACCGACGGCACGGCCGAAGTGAAGGACCGCGAAACCGACGGTTTCTCGTTCGTCAAGCGCCATTGCATGCACTGTGTCGACCCGGGTTGCATCTCCGTTTGCCCGGTGACGGCCATGCGCAAGGACCCGGACACCGGCGTGGTGACCTATCACGAGGAAGCCTGCATCGGCTGCCGCTACTGCGTCTGGGCCTGCCCCTACAACATACCCAAGTGGGACTTCGAAGACGCCTTCGGCAAGATCAACAAGTGCGAGTTCTGCAACCACCTGCTGGCCGAGGGCAAGCTGCCGGCCTGCGTGGATCGCTGCCCAACCGGCGCGTCGCTGTTCGGCACGCGCGAGGAAATGCTGGAAGAAGCGCACCGGCGACTGGCCCTGGAACCGGGTGACACCTATGACTATCCGCGCAACACGCTGGATGACCCGAACCGTCACGAGGCGGTCGTGCCGCACTATGTCAACAAGGTATACGGGGAAACCCAGGGCGGCGGCACGCAGGTCATGGTGCTGGCCGGTGTGCCCTTCGGCAAGCTCGACCTTCCGGAAATCGCTGAACGTTCGTTTGCCAGTGTGTCGGAGACCATCCAGCACACGGTGTACAAGGGCCTGATCGCGCCCCTGGCGCTGCTGGGAGGATTGATGTTCATCAGCCGCCGCAACATCGAGAAGGGGGGCACAGAATGAAACGCCAACGTCCCGCAACCGAGCCGATGGGCGGCAATATTCTCACACGCCCATTCGTATTCCTGTCCCTGCTGGTGCTGATTGCCGTCGGTCTGCTGTTGTTCCGCTTCGTCTACGGGCTGGGCGCTGCTACCAATCTGAACAACGGCTATCCCTGGGGCCTCTGGGTGGTCCTGGATATCCACATCACGGCCGCCATCGGCTGTGGCGCCTACGTGCTGGCCGTGATCATGTACATTGCCAACAATCGCGAGTTCCACACGCTGCTGCGCCCGGCCCTGATAGGCAGCACCTTCGCTTATACGCTGGCCAACCTGGCGGCCTTCGTTGACATCGGGCGCTGGTGGAATTTCTACCAGATCATGTTGCCGTGGAACATCAATCTCAATTCGGTGATGTTCGAGATCGCGATCTGCATGTTCCTGTACATGATCGTGCTGTGGATGGAGCTGGTGCCGCCGGTGCTGGAAAAATTCGGCTGGGAAAGGTTCCACAAGCCCTACAACAAGGTGCTGTTCATCATCGTGGCGCTGGGCATCGTGCTCCCCACCATGCACCAGTCCGGACTCGGCGCGCTCATCGTGGTGGCCGGGGAGAAAATCTCACCGCTGTGGCAGACCCCGTGGATCGGATTTCTGTTCCTGATGTCGGCCATCGTCATGGGTTTTGCCATCGTGCTTTTCGAAGGCGCACTGACCGTGCTGGGACTGGGCAGGCGGCTGGAACTGCACCTGTACCGGCGGCTGGCCAAGCTCGGCCGCTGGGTGCTGGCGTCCTACCTGGTGGTGCGCTTCGCCGACCTGGCTTACCGTGATGCGCTGGGGGGGATCATGCAGAACCCGGTGCAGGGCGTGATGTTCTGCATCGAAAACATGCTGTTCCTGCTGCCCCTGCTGATCATGCTGCACCCGCGCTGGCGGGGTAACGCGCGCTTGCTGTTCTTCTCGGCGATCTGCCTGGTGCTGGCCGGCGCGGTGCTGCGTTTCAATGCCCTGATCATCGGCTACACGCCCTCGGCCGGCTACGTGTACTTCCCGTCGGTCATCGAGATCCTGGTTTCCGTGGGACTGCTGGCCGTCGAGGTGGTCGGCTTCACCTATATCGTGAAGCGGTTCCCGATCCTGCCGCCGAGAAAGAAAACCATCGCACCGGGTTCGGCTCCGCCGGCTTCTGGCCTGGCAAGCCATGTTTGAAAAACGGCCAATGGTAGAAAACCTTATTAACTAACCGGAGAAATTCCGTGGCAACAAGAATCACAGTAGATCCAGTCACACGCATCGAGGGCCACTTGCGCATCGATTGTGAAGTGAATGACGGCAAGGTCACCAACGCCTGGTCCTCCGGCCAGATGTGGCGTGGCATCGAGTTGATCCTGCAGGGCAGGGACCCCCGCGACGCCTGGGTGTTCACCCAACGGATCTGCGGCGTGTGCACCACGGTTCACGCGGTGGTTTCGGTGCGCGCGGTGGAAAACGCGCTTCAGCTGGAAATCCCGATGAATGCGCAGTACATCCGCAACATGATCATCGGCGCGCATTGCGTGCATGACCACATCGTGCATTTTTATCACCTGTCCGCGCTGGACTGGGTGGACGTGGTTTCGGCGCTGCAGGCCGACCCGGCGGCAACCGCGAAGCTGGCCTCGACCTTGTCGGAGTGGCCACGCAACACGGTACAGGAGCTGACCGCCGTGCAGGACCGCCTGAAAGCGCTTGTAGAGTCCGGACAGCTGGGAATCTTCGCAAACGGATACTGGGGCCACCCGGCGATGAAACTGCCGCCAGAGGTCAACCTGCTGGCTGCAGCACATTACCTGCAGGCGCTGGAATACCAGCGCATCGCCAACCAGATCGTGGCGATCCTGGGCAGCAAGACCCCGCACATCCAGAACCTGGCGGTGGGCGGTGTGTCCAACCCGATCAACCTGGATTCGCAATCGACCCTGACGCTGGAACGGCTCTACCACATCAAGAGCCTGATCGACGAGATGGGCGCTTTCGTGCAGCAGGTGTACCTGCCGGACGTGGCGGCGGTTGGCGCCTTCTATGCCGACTGGACTGCGTATGGGGCAGGGGTGATGAACTACCTGAGCGTGCCCGAAATGCCGCTGGATAGCGCCGGCACCGAGTTCGAATTACCCGGTGGCTATATCGCAAACGGCGACCTGGCCACGTTCAAGCCGATCACCAGCTTCCAGGATGCCTATTTCGAAGGCGGCGTTG
>JAOUCS010000196.1 GCA_029859645.1 Lysobacterales bacterium
ACTACCTGAACGAGGGATTGAAGACGGCAAAAGAACAACGCAGGGAAGCGGAAAAGAAGCTTGAAAAAAGCGGTGGCGATACACCCTACCCCGGTTGGGACGCCTTGCGCAGTGAAGAGGTGGAAGAAGAGCCGGCCATCATCCTGACCGTCAGTAACGATGCCGGTGAGGTCATCCGGCGCCTCGAAGGACCGGTTACTGCAGGCTTTCACCGCGTGGCCTGGGATCTGCGCTACCCTGCTTCTTCGCCCTGGACGCCAGAGCCGGCAGGAGAGAGCTACATCGAGTTCCCTGGCCCACTGGCTGCTCCCGGTACCTACCGGGTCAGTATGGCCACGCGCGTAAATGGACAAATCAGCGCAATGGGTGAGCCGCAGTCCTTCACCGTCACGCCGATTGGCGGCAGGGGACAACCGGGAGCGTCACTGGACGAGGTCATAGCGTTTACCCGTGACCTGGACGATCTGAACCGGCAGGTTGCCGGCGCAGGAGCCGCGATCAAGTCGCTGTTGACAGAGACCCGTGCGATCAAGAAAACACTGCTGCGTTCAGCTGCGCCTGACAGCCTGCGCAATCATGCTCGCGCCCTTGAACTGGAACTGCTCGCTCTTGAACAGAAACTTTCCGGTAATGAAGCACGTGACCTCTATGGCGATCTCGGACCTGTTTCCGTCAGCCGCCGCCTCGGCGTGGCCATGCTGGGAACCTTCCGCTCCACCTACGGACCGACACAGACCCACCAGGCTGTCGTGCAGATCGCTCGCAAGGATTTTGCTGATGTTAAAACGCGCATTCAGCGCATAAATGACACGGACATGCCTGCGTTACAAACGGAGCTGAACCAGGCGGGCGTACCATGGACACCCGGCAGAGGGGTTCCAGGCGGGGATTGATTGTGACCCATGTTTTTTCAGGAAGGCGCCTCGCCGCCTTCCTTCTCCTGCTGTCGGTGAACCTTGTTTCTTGCCCGTCTCGCGCGAGTGAAGACAGCGACGATTCTGAGGTCAACCGGGTGATGGAGTCAGTGGTCGTTACGGCTACCCGGACCGAAGAATCCATACTCGATGTCGCTGAAGCGATTTCAGTCGTGGGTGCGGATGAAGTCAACCGAATGGCGCCTGAGTTACTGGCGGAAATGCTACGCGGCGTCCCGGGCGCCTTTTTCCAGCAAACCACGCCTGGCCAGGGCATCCCAATCATCCGCGGATTGAAAGGGTCCCAGGTTCTTCACCTGGTGGACGGAATGCGGTTGAATAATGCCTTTTTTCGCAATGCACCCAACCAGTATTTTGGCCTGGTCGACGCCTATGCTACCGACAGGACCGAGATTATCCGCGGCGCGGCACCCTCTCTTTATGGCGCCGACGCCATGGGCGGTGTTTTGCAGGTATTGACCGCGGAGCCTGATTTTCAGGGACAAAACTGGGACAGCAGAGGCCGCTTTTATGGCACGTTCAACAGCGTGGACAATAGCCTGATCGGGAGGTTGGAAGCTGCTGCCGGCAGATCCGGACAGGTTCTGTCAGGCGGTATCAGCTATCAATACCATGATGACCGGGAAATCGGCGGCGGCGGAACCATCAAGCCCACCGCCTACAAGGTCAAGGCCGGCGATTTGAAATGGCGGTATCAACCTAACGACCGGTCCGAGCTGATGCTCTCTGTGCAATACCTGGAGCAACCGTCCACACCCCGGATCGACGAACTGATTCCGGGCTATGGCCAGGACCACCCCAGTTCTGAACAGTACGAATTCAAACCAAACCGGAGAAGCTTTATCCATGCGAGGTATCGGCTTGAGAGCCAGTCACGCCTGTTCGAACTATTCGAGGCGCACCTGGCCCGACAGGTAATTACCGACGACCGCCTGACCCAGGATTGGCAAGAGCCTGAAGTCACGCAGGAAGATAACGAAAGTCAGCTGGATGGCCTGACCTTGCAGTTCAATTCACCCTGGGGCGGCAGCGACGGCCCGGAGCGTGAGCTGATCTGGGGCATGGAATTCTACTGGGACGATGTCTCCAGCAGCCGCGTTCGCAGCGACCTTATCACTGGCGAGTCCCGCAATACACGGGGACGCTTCCCTGACGGTTCAACCATGGACAGCGCTGCTGTTTACGCCTCCAACACCTGGCGTTGGGACCGCCTGACCCTGAATGCCGGACTCCGTTACAGCTGGTTTGAAATCAAGTTGCCGAAAACGACCGAGCTCGAAGCCGTGAAACTGACCCCATCGGATTTTACCGGCGACGTCCATTTGAACTACGAGGTCAGTGCGGGCATTGCGCTGGTCGGCAACATCGGTCGTGGCTTTCGTCCACCGAATATTTTTGACCTGGGTACGCTGGGTTCGCGGCCCGGCAACCGGTTCAATGTTCCGAATTCCAACCTCAAACCCGAGTCGGTCTGGAGTTATGACCTCGGTGTAAAAGTCGCGACGGATCGTTGGCAGGCTGAAGCTTTTGCCTGGTATTCCGACTACCAGGATAAGATCAGCTCCCGCTTTACCGGTGAAGTCACCCCTGAGGGGCGCCTGGTTGTGCGCAGCGACAATCTCAATTCGGTCAAGCTCTATGGCCTGGAGACCGGTTTGCGCTATCTCGTGTCCGACAGCCTCGAAGGGTACGTCGTCGTAAATTACACCTATGGCAAGGAATCTGACGAAGGTGAGACCGTTCCGGCGGACCGGATACCTCCCCTGAGCGGCCGCGTGGGCTTCGTTTACCACCATGGCGAACAATGGCGCCTCGAGCCGTTCATCGACTTCGCTGGCCGGCAGGACCGACTCAGCCCGCGCGATGCAGAGGACCCCCGCATTGATCCGCTCGGCACAGCAGGTTGGGGAACGATGAACTTCCTCGCCAGCTGGCAGGCGACGGACACACTGGAAATCGGACTCAGGCTACAAAACCTGGGGGACAACAATTTTCGTGAACACGGCTCCGGGATCGATGCGCCCGGCCGCAACATTGGACTGTGGCTGAATAAGCTGTTCTGAGCAGTATCCGCTTGCCGGTCAGGCCTGCTCCTCTCTTCTGCGCCGGAAAAAACGTTTGAGCTGCTCACTGCATTGTTCTGCAAGGCATCCACCCTGCACTTCCGGCACCTGGTTATGGCGGGGATCACTCAGCAGTTTGAATACGCCGCCGGCGGCGCCGGTTTTCGGATCTGCAGCTCCGAATACGACCCGTTGCAACCGCGCATGGATCATGGCTCCGGCACACATGCAACAGGGTTCCAGCGTGACATACAGCGTACATCCCGGCAGCCGGTAATTATTTGTGCTTGCGCCCGCTTCGCGCAAGGCCATGATCTCCGCATGCGCTGCAGGGTCGCTCAGGGAAATGGTCCTGTTCCATCCCTCTCCGAGCACGATTCCATCCTTGACGACCAGTGCACCGACAGGAACTTCACCTTCCTGTTCCGCGACTTCAGCCAGAGCAACAGCGCGCTCCATCCAGCTGCGGTCCATGTCGGTGAAAGCGGCAGCGCCCATCATTTACTCCCATTCGATGGTCGCTGGGGGTTTTCCAGAAATATCATAAACAACACGTGATATTCCATTGATTTCATTTATTATTCTAAGAGATACAAGCTCCAAAAAATCGTATGGTAAATGCGCCCACCTGGCGGTCATGAAATCTACTGTTTCAACCGCGCGAAGCGCCACCACGTACTCATAACGACGCTGATCACCGGTGACGCCAACCGATTTAACCGGCAAAAACACCGCAAACGCCTGGCTGGTTTTGTCATACAGCCCGTTGTTCACCAACTCTTCGATAAAGATATGATCGGCACGGGCCAGCAGGTCAACGTATTCCTCCCGAACCTCGCCCAGCACGCGAACACCGAGCCCGGGGCCAGGAAACGGATGCCGGAATACCATCTCGCGGGGCAAACCGAGTTCAACACCTATTCGGCGGACTTCGTCCTTGAACAGTTCACGCAGGGGCTCAACCAGGCCCATTTTCATGTAATCAGGCAGGCCGCCAACGTTGTGATGTGACTTGATCACGTGGGCCTTGCCGGTTTTGCTGCCGGCAGACTCGATCACGTCAGGGTAAATTGTGCCCTGTGCCAGCCACTTCGCATCTCCAAGCGCCCGAGCCTGCTCTTCGAACACTTCGATGAACTTGCCACCGATCACTTTGCGCTTCTCTTCGGGGTCAGTCACTCCCTTCAGCGCACCGAGGAACCGTTCGCGCGCGTCAACCTTGATGACATGAACACCCATGTGCCTCGCGAACGTCGCCATGACCTGTTCTGGCTCACGGTAGCGAAGCATGCCCGTATCCACGAAGATACAGGTCAGCTGATCTCCAATAGCACGATGCAGTAAGGCGGCGACCACA
>JAOUCS010000086.1 GCA_029859645.1 Lysobacterales bacterium
GAACCACAGGACCGGAGCAACTGCGTCATCTGTCATCTGTAACTCGGCGCCATCCCACAACCGCAACCGGATGTCGGGGCTTCCCAGCATGGAAAGAAGCTTGCCTGCGAAGTAACGATCGATGGCATTCGCTTTCAGACGGGACAAGCGGCCCTCTCCGTGTCCTGAGACCGGATGATCGGAAAACCGTTGGGAACCCTCATTTTCCGATAGCTCCCGCCGGTAACGCCCGGGTTTTTGCTCTTGAGACCTCATGATCAGAAACCTTAATACCCATTCTAGTCTTGAATTATTTGTGTGCCAAGGGCAGCAACTTTGGGATAATCGAATCCAGAGCGATTCATTTGGGAAATACCACCCATGGTTAGAGCCATCGCCCCTGTCGCGACCCTGCTGCTTGGCGTAGCGATCCTGCTCACCGGGCAGGGACTGCAAGGCGTTTTACTGCCGGTTCGCGCCACCTTGGAGGAATTCTCCACGATTGCTGTTGGCTTTATCGGCGCCTTTTATTTCCTCGGATTTACTTTCGGCTGCTGGAGGGGATCAGACCTGATCCGCCGGGCAGGCCACGTACGGGTATTTGCAGCAATGACCGCGATTGCCTCAGCGGTCCCTTTGCTACAGGGTCTATGGGTCAACCTCTGGACCTGGGGCCTGATGCGGTTTGCCACCGGCTTCTGCCTTGCAGTGCTATACGTCGTCATCGAGAGTTGGCTGAATGAGCGAGCCAGCGACGAAAACAGGGGTATGGTCTTCTCCGCCTATATCATCATCGTGATGACCATGCTGGCGGTAGGACAGCAAATGCTGTTACTGGGTGATCCACGTGAGCTGCAGCTGTTCGCGGTGGCATCCGTGCTGGTATCCCTGGCTGCCGTTCCGGTGCTGATGTCGCGCGGTGAACAACCTGATCCGGTTGAAGAAAGTCGCTTTGATATTCTCCTGTTGTACCGAAACTCTCCGTCCGGAATGCTTGGCAGCCTGACATCCGGCCTGACCAACGGCGCATTCTGGTCGTTGGCGCCGGTATTCACGGCAACAGTGGCGCCCGACGTCTCGATGGCGGCCTGGTTCATGACCGTTGTAGTCCTGGGTGGTGCAGTTGGCCAGTGGCCGCTGGGCTGGTGGTCGGACCACGCGGACCGGCGTTACGTCCTTATAGGAGCCAGCCTGGCCGCTGCAACTGCGGGCATTGCGCTCGGGCTGGCGGACATGGGCCTGGGTAACGGCGGCATACTCGCGATCGGCTTTGCCTGGGGAGCTTTCGCCTTTCCGGTGTACTCCATATCCGTCGCACAAGCCAATGACCGTGCACAACCCGGAACATTCGTAATGATTTCCAGTGGCTTGCTGTTGATGTACGGAGCAGGCGCCATTATCGGTCCTTTCCTGGCTTCAACCATCATGACGGTTCTCGGCGGCGCCAGCCTGTTCCTGTTTGCCGCTTTCTGTCACTGTGCCCTGGCCCTTTATGTCGCACTGCGCAGTCGCCACGAATCTGCAGTACCGACAGGCGAACTGGCAGAATTCAACGAGTCATTGACTTCCGCCCTTACAGCATCGCAGGTTTACGAAGAAGAAATAGAATCTGAAAACTGAAGAACTGCCAGAGGCCTTTGGAATTCTGATCGCCCAGGGTAGAGCCTTCGGGCGAATAATTGAGAAATTCAGGCTGGACCCGGATTCCCTGCTTGACTGAGTGTTGCCCGGTTTCTCAACCGGCCACACCGCCCCCGTCCACCACCAGCGACTCACCGGTGACAAAAGAGGACTCGTCGGACGCCAGGAACAGCACCGCATCGGCGATTTCCTCCACCCTGCCGACTCGCCCGAGCGGCCGGCCCGCGGCACCCTCGGCGTAATCATCCCAGGACATGCCGCGCTTAGCTGCGTCGTCGTGCAGCATCGGAGTCAGTACATCTCCTGGGCACACACAGTTTACCCGGATGCCATCCGGGCCATGATCGATCGCCATGGCCTTGGCCATTACCACCAATCCGCCCTTGGCGGCACAGTATGCGGCGGCCTTGTCACCCCCCAGGATACCCCAGCCGGAACTGGTATGGATAATGGACCCGCTGCCCTGCTCGATCATCGACGGCAGGGCGTATTTTGACATCAGAAATGCGCCTTTCAGACTGGAGTCTATGGTTTCATCCCATTCTTCTTCGGTGCAATCGACCACCGAACGTGGATGAAAAACGCCGGCATTATTGAACAGCACGTCGATCTTTCCAAAGCGCTCCAGGGTCTGCTCCACCGCCTGCCGGCAATCCCTGGCAAAACGCACATCGGAGCGAATGAATAACGCCTCTCCACCCTGTGCCTCGATGGTTTCGACAAGCTTATTGCCGTTATCCCGGTTGCGCCCGGTGATGGCCACGGCTGCACCCTCACGGGCAAAGCGCGCGGCGGTTGCACTGCCGATCCCCGACGTCCCGCCCGTGATCAGGGCCACTTTTCCTTCCAGTCTCATGTCTTGCTTCCTCTTACTCATGGGTCCACTGGCTGCAGAGGCCACCGGTGGTCTCCGCACCATCCATTACATACACCTGGCCGGTGGCAAATGCACCGTCTTCCGATGCCAGGAAAGCGAACAATGCGGCGATTTCCGCGGGCTTCGCGTGGCGCCCCAGTGGAATCTTGCGGTTGACCGCGTCCAGCATAGCGTCCGAATATTCGGCCCGCTGCATTGGCGTGAGCACGTAGCCGGGAGAGATCGCGTTGACCCGGACCACGGGAGCCAGTTCCAGCGCCATCGCGTAGGTCAGCGCAATCACGCCTCCCTTGCTGGCGCTGTAATCGGCGTAATGCGGGTAACCGATTGTGCCGGCCGTGGAAGCGGTATTGAGAATCACACCTGAGCCTTTGTCCACCATGTGCCGGGCCGCCGTCTGGGCGACATTGAAAACACCCTTGAGATTCACATTCAGCACTTCATCCCATTCCTCAGGCGTGATGTCCAGGAAGTCGTGTCGGATACTGATGCCTGCGTTGTTGATCACGACGTCCACCGAACCCATGCGGTCAATGGCGTCGGCAAAGGCTGCCTGCACGGGTTCCATTCGGGAGACATCGACATCGATGACACCGGCCAGCCCCGGCAGCTCCGTTGACACCCGCTCGCGCGCCTCTGCACTGCAGTCGAATATACAGACAGCACAATCTTCTTCCAGGAATCGCTTTGCGGTGGCCTGTCCGATGCCACTGGCACCACCGGTTACCACGACATTCTTTCCACTCAAACCGCGCATAGATCTTCTCCGGATGATTCTGTATCGATCGATGATCAGTATATCTTCAACACGCCGCTAAAAATTTATTGAATCGCTGATAAGCGTAGGGGATGAACCGAATCTTCTGAATCGGCTTAACGGCCAGCGGCAAGGCGGCAAGCGCGTACTTGTAGTCGGATAGAACAAGCATGCGCCTGGCGTCATCGAGCAACTTTTGAAACGCTTTTTCCCTGGCTCCCCTGTTCTGAAACTCTGCGTTTTCCAGGTAGAAATCAATCAACATACCCAGTTCGCGGTCACCATATTTCGGTTCGGCTATCCGGAAATAAGGGCTTTCCGGCTGCTGGTGTTCCATCACTGTTTCTGCAAACAGGTTGGAGAAATCGTATGCCCGGTTATTGAGGCAGGAAAATTCGAAATCCAGCAGCTTAATCTTTCCGCTGTCGAGCTTCATGATGTTGCCGTGATAGGTGTCGTTGTGGCAAAAAGTCAGTTCACCCTCCGGCACGCAACGCCTGACTTTCTCCAGGGTTTCCGGACTGTAAATCGCTCGCAATTCCTCGCACATGGCGCGCTCATCGGTTGGAAAATGAACGGATTCTTCTTCCAGAACGCGCCTGGCAAGGCGACCCCATTTGTCATGCAGGAGCTCAAAAAAATTCTGTTGGGGAAGGCGGGTTGGCTTGAGCCGGTGAAACCGGAACAATTCGTTTGCTATCTGGCGGAGGTGGTCCGGTTCAAACAGATCATCAGCGACCAGGGTTCGACCCCGGTAAAAAAATTCGATTCGAGAAGTCGTGTCGTAATGGTAACAGTGCGCAGCAATATCCTGTTCGCCCAGCAAAAGAAAGACTTCTTTTTCGGTTTCGAAGTCGAGAATGGCATTCTCTTTGCCATCCAGGTGACGGTACAAAACCGCAGGCGGCTGAACGGATTCTACGCACCGTATACCCATGGTAAAGGATGAAAATCCCTTGGGATCGTCAAATTCAAAGTCCGAAATGGGCCGTCGAGACCACTCTGGAAACAGCGACTGGCACTGTTTGAAAATACGTCTCTTCATCTATTTTACACGCACCGGCCTGGCATACCGTTCCAATTAGAACAATCCTTCAATCCGCCGGTCTTTGTTCACGTCGATCGCTTCTGACGACGGTTTTCGCGGTAATCCGGGCATCGTCATGATGGCGCCGCATACCACTACGATAAAGCCGGCCCCGGCGGACAGACGCACCTCCCGGATTGGCACTTCATGACCCGTTGGCGCACCCAGCAGTAACGGGTCGGTCGAAAAACTGTATTGGGTCTTGGCCATGCAGACCGGGAAATCCCGGTAACCAGCCCGGTCGAACTCGGCAAATTGCATACGAACTTTCTTGTCGGCAATGATGTCTTCGGCTCCATAAATGGCGCGAGCGATATGACGGGTTTTCTCCCACAGGCTCATGTGGTCGTCGTATAACGTTCTGAATTGGGCGTGCTGGGTATCGAGCATCGTCACCACGTGCTTTGCGAGCGCCCTGGCTCCTTCACCACCGTGTTCCCAGTGCGAAGAGACCGTGCACTGGACACCCAGGTCCGCACAGAATTTCCTGATGGCTTCGTGTTCTGCGTCCGTGTCCGTGACAAAATGGTTGATTGCCACGGTGACCGGCACCCCAAACTGGCCCATGTTTCGAATGTGCCTGCCCAGGTTTTCACAGCCTTTGATGACCGCTTTGACGTTTTCGCCCACCAGGTCTTCTTTTGCGACGCCGCCATGCATCTTGAGGGCCTTGGTGGTAGCAACCAATACGACGGCATCGGGATTCAGTCCGGCCTTACGACATTTGATATCAAAAAACTTCTCGGCACCCAGGTCAGCCCCAAAACCGGCTTCAGTCACGACGAAATCAGCCAGCTTCAAGGCCGTTTTGGTAGCAATCACCGAATTGCAGCCGTGCGCGATGTTGGCAAAAGGGCCGCCATGCATCAACGCAGGGTTGTTTTCCAGTGTCTGAACCAGGTTTGGCTGAAAGGCATCGCGCAACAGCGCCACCATGGCTCCGGCAACGTTGAGTTGCTTTACAGTGACCGGTTCGCGCTTGCGCGTGTAGCCAATGACAATATTCTCGATGCGTTCTTTCAAGTCAGCAAGACTCGTGGCCAGGCAAAAAATCGCCATGATTTCAGAAGCCACGGTGATATCGAACCCTGCCTGCCGCGGAATTCCGTTGCCCGGCCCACCCAGGCCGCTGGTGATATCCCGTAACGCACGATCATTCATATCGACCACGCGCCGCCAGGTGATCCGGCGGGAATCTATGTCGAGCTGGTTTTCCCAGTGAATGTGGTTGTCTATGACAGCAGAAAGCAGGTTATGCGCCGCTCCGATCGCATGGAAATCGCCGGTAAAATGCAGGTTGATGTCCGTCATCGGGACCACCTGTGCCTTGCCGCCGCCGGCGGCGCCACCCTTCATTCCAAAACAGGGTCCGAGGCTGGGTTCGCGCAGACAGATCAGGGCCTTCTTACCCAGCTTGCACAGACCATCACCCAGGCCTACCGTCGTGGTGGTCTTGCCTTCCCCTGCCGGGGTCGGTGAAATCGCCGTCACCAGGATCAGTTTGCCATCCGGCCTTTTCTGCACGCTTTCCAGAAAATCGTAGTCGATCTTGGCCTTGTCGTGTCCATAGGGAATCAGGTGTTCATCAGGTATACCAAGCCCTGCAGCCACCTCTGAAATCGGAAGTTTTGTTGCTGCCTGTGCAATCTCCAGGTCGGATGGATATGTCGTCATTTTTCTCTCTCTGGCCGGCAAGTTTTACTGAAATTTATACTGACGGGTCACTATACAGAAATTTTGCGAATAAGTGATCCGGCTCAGCGTGCGGCCTGTTGACCCATCTGCTATTCTGCTGCCAGGAGGCGCCCTATGCAGCAGACAGACATCGACCAGAGAATCTACGACCTGTACGACGAGTATTGCCATGGTTTCATGGAACGGCGGGAATTCCTGCGACAGGCCAGCGCCATTACGGTGGCGGGCGTGTCTGGCCTGGCGATGGCCCAGGCGCTACTACCGCGCTACGCGGAAGCCCAGGAGGTGTTATTCACCGATGATCGCATCAAGGCACAGTATGTGGATTATGATTCCCCGGATGGAACCAGCGGCTCCATGCGGGGTTACCTGGCGCACCCCAAGCAGGAATCGGCAGGAGTCTTTCCTGCCGTGATCGTGATCCATGAGAACCGTGGCTTGAATCCGTACATCGAGGATGTGGCACGACGGTTCGCAGTAGAAGGTTTTATCGCGCTCGCGCCAGATGGCCTGTCACCTGTAGGCGGCTATCCCGGTAATGACGACGATGGCCGGACACTGCAGCGCAGCATGGACCAGGCAAAACTGAAACAGGACATGCTGAACAGTGCTGAGTTCGTCAAATCGCATGAACTTTCAGCAGGCAAGCTCGGATCTGTCGGTTTTTGCTGGGGTGGCGGCATCACCAACTTCCTGGCGGTGAAAATGGGCTCTGACTTGTCGGCCGGTGTGCCTTTTTACGGCGCCTCCCCGGCCAGCGATGATGTCCCCGGGATCGAGGCGCCGCTGATGATCCAGGCCGCCGAGGACGACCCAAGAATCAATGCCATGTGGCCTGAATTCGAGGCCGCGCTGAAGGCAAACCAGAAAACCTATGAACATCATGTATACCCGGGCACCCGCCACGGCTTCCATAACTATTCGACGCCGAGGTACAACGAAGCGGCTGCAAAACTGGCCTGGCAGAGGACCGTTGCGTTTTTCCGGGAAAACCTGGCTTAGGCAGACTTAAAACAGGATGGCGCGATAGCCTTCCTGCTGCAGGCGGACGTGAACGGTCATCGCGGAAACCGCCAGCGTCACCTGGGGCAGCAACTGGTCGGGAGGAAACCCGCGGTGAGCGGCCGTCTGGCCGCAAAGATAAATCGCTGCCCCCGCCCGGCCCAGTTCTTCGAGTAGCCCCCTGCTGCCGTTCGGCGCTCCAAAAAGTTCAGCGTGCGCTTCATCTTTTAGCGCCGCCCTGCCCGCAGAACCGTGCAGTACAATCGCGATCTTCAGGTCTTCGGGCCGGGTCCCGTTGCGGGCCTGCATGTTCAGAAACCTTGCCGCCGACTCGATCTGGCGATTCAGTGCGGCCGGGGCTTCGGGGCCTTTCCCCACATCCATAACGACCTTGTACGCCTTGCCAGTTTCCAGGTTGAAACTGCCATCAGGCACGTCGTAAACAGGGCCATAGTGCTCGATTACGGGCCCCATGAGCGGCTCTGCAGCACAGACCGGGAGCGCTGCGGTCAGTACACAAATTCCAAACACGTATTTCCATACCGTCATGCCAGTCATTCTCCGCGTGGGCTGTTGCAGCGATCAGGTCTGCATCTTATCAGGGCGCCGCCTGTTTTTGACGTTATACTCGCACGATGAACAATCAAGCCGCACTACCGCAACTGGAAACAGAACGGCTGCAATTGCGTTGGCTGACCGAAGACGACGCTGACCTGATGTTGGCGATCTGGAACGATCCGGCCTTTATCCATTTCGTCGGTGACCGGGGCGTGCGGACACTGGATGAAGCACGGGATGCCATGCAGGGAGGTGTTCTGAAGCTGTACCGTGATTTCGGCTACGGGCCTTATCGAGTGGCGCAGAAGGGTACGGACGTGGCCATGGGCATCTGTGGATTGTTCAAGCGCGATATTCTCGAGTATCCGGACATAGGATACGGCCTGTTACCGGCATTCTGCGGTAGCGGCTTCGCATTCGAGGCTGCCCAGGCAGTGGTCCGACACGCCCGGGACCATATGAAGTTGGCGAAACTGTGCGCCATCGTCACCGCGGAACACAGCCGTTCGATTCATCTGCTGGAAAAACTCGGAATGGTTGCAGGTGAGTCAATCCGGATGCCGGACGATGATGAAGACGTTGTTCTTTATGCTATTGGTCTCAGGGATGGAGAGTGAGCGCAACATGCCTCTTACATTCCCATCGTTCTACCCTTAGACTGGCAAGTTAACCCATTTAAACGTTGGAAAATTCATGGTTCGACACTTTTTTGTAATCCTCTTGCTGGTCCTTGCCTCAACCGGCCTTCGCGCAGAAACCAAAGCCCCCCTGCTGTTTAGCACGAACGATGTACTGGAACTGACCATGCCGGTCGATTTCGACAAACTGTGCAGCCCGAGAGATACGCCCGACTGCGACTACACCCCCACCGTGTTTGAGTACCGGGACGCAAACGGAATGGAGCAGTCTGTCCCGATCAGCATCAGGCGCAGAGATGGCTGGCGTGCAATGGAATCCAATTGCCAGGTACCGACCATTTTTGTCCGCTTTTTCCCCGAACACACGATTGGAACGCCGTTTGAAGGGCAAACGACACTGGCACTGACCTCGCACTGCGGCAAAGGCTTTTCTCAAAACAAAGCGAGTTCACGGCCCCTGCCGGATGAGTTTGAAAGCTATGTGAGCAACGAATTCCTGGGTTATCGCCTTTACAACCTGGTTACTGACGTCAGCCTGAAGGTTCGTTTTGTCCGCATCACCTACAGCAATCCCCGGGATCCACGCCGGGACTTCACCCGTAACGGCTTCTTCGCTGAGCATTTCGAGTCGCTGGCTCAGCGATTCAATGCTGAACTGGTTCCTGAATCCGGCCTGGATCTTGAGAAACTGGATCGCGGCGCCGCAGAAGAAGTGGCGCTGTTCAATTACATGATCGGCAACACCGATTGGTCCATCCCTGAACAGGATAACGTCTTCCTGCTGCGATTTCCGGATGGCCGACAGGTACCGGTGCTTTTCGACCTGGACATGTCAGGACTGGTCAACGCACACTACGCTGCCCCCGCATCCGATTTGCCGATACGTTCGGTCAAACAACGGCATTTCCAGGGATTCTGCGCCCCTGAAACTGACTGGGACAGCTTGTTTGCAAAATTCAGTGCACTGGAAGACGACATGTTGAAAATGTTGATCGACACCCCAGGACTGGGCCGCGGTGACCGCAGGGTTTCGGGTGTCTACCTATTGAGCTTTTTCGACTTGCTGGAGAATCCAGAAGAGCGCAAAAGCAAGATCGTGGATGCCTGTGTAAAAATGCCCGGCTAGTTCAGCCCAGGTAGTAGAAAATCACGTACGCGGTCAGCAGGACCGCGATCCAGAGGGCCGTGGTGCCAATCGGCCAGGCCCGGGCAAAAATACCGTGAACCTGCTCTCCCTCGCGCGTATCCGAGCCGAACAGGGCGCGTCCTCTTGTACCCAGGCGCCGCCCGATCCGGTCGCCGAGAACTTTTACAGCCGCCCCGAGGCGGGCCAGCACAGCGGCCAGCCAATGCACGGCCCGCAACAAGGCAACCCGCCATAACCAGTCTGTATCAAGGCTGATCGTTTCGGTGCGGCGCATCAGCGGCAGCAACAGGAAGAATGCAAGACCACTGAATAGCAACAACTGCAGGTAGAAAACCACCTTACCCGGGGTATAAGCCTGGTAGTCGACCGGGTAAGGCAGGTAGGCGTAAAGCAATTCGGGGGCCACGCCAAACAGGATGCACAGCACTGAGAAGAACACCATCGCGACGGCCATGTTCCAGGGCGCGTCCTTTGGCCGCAGACCGGAATCACGCTGGAAGAACACGAACCAGGGGAACTTGATGCCTGCGTGCAGGAATACGCCGGCAGATGCCGCCGCGAGCAGGAAGTAAACAACGACCAGGCTTTCATTGGCCGCGGCCTGAGAAATCATGGTCTTGGTCGTGAATCCTGAAGTCAGCGGGAATCCCGAAATTGCCAGGGCACCGATGATCCCGCATACGGCAGTCAAGGGCATGGTCCGAAACAGCCCGCCGACCTCGCTGCATTTATTGAAGCCGGTGCGGTAAACCACTGCGCCGGCACTCATGAACAGCAGCGCCTTGTAGATAATATGGGCGAAAGCATGGGCTGCCGCCCCGTTGATCGCCAACTGTGTGCCGATGCCGATGGCACAGACCATGAAACCGACCTGGTTGACAATTGAGAAGGCCAGGATGCGGCGGATGTTGTTTTCCAGCAAAGCGTAAATGATCCCGTACATGACCATGAACAGGCCAATGCCGATCAACACGGGCTCGCCCGGAAACAGCAGGATCAGCGCTAATACGGCAGTCTTGGTGGTAAATGCCGACAGGAAAACGGAGCCGGTTGGGCTGGATTCCGGATAGGAATCTGACAACCAGGCTGAGACTGGCGGCGCTGCCGCATTGATCAGAATGCCGATCAGGATCATCCACGTATCGAAATTGTTGGCCAGCATCGGCTGTACTTCGATCGAGCCGGTATGCACCATGACCCCTTCTATTCCCACTTTCAGAATCACGCCCCCCAGCAGGTGCATAATGGCATAGCGGATGCCTGCTGCCCGCGCGCCTGGCGTGCCGCCACACCAGACAACCACCGTCGAAAACAAGGCCATGAGCTCCCAGAACAGGAACAGGCTGATCAAATCGCCGGCGAAACTGACGCCGATGGCGCCGGCAGCATATGCGTGAGCGGCCGCCAGTTCATACCACCTGGCCTGCCGGTACGCGTAGAGCCCGCCGCCAAAAGCCATCAGCGCGAAAATGGTCGCAAACAGGCGGCGGACCGCACTGCCCTCGATCGGCTCGATCGGGTACTGCAGGAAATTCAAAGAAAGCACGACACCATCGGGCACCTGCCAAATGGCTACCAGCGTCAGCAATGGAAACACCAGCACCACGGCCGTGCGCAGCACACCGCGCGTCGGACCGATGAGCAATGCACCAGCCAGCAGGATCAATGCGGGAGGCAGGAAATCAAACATCATCCCGCTTCCTGTAATAGCCGTCGTCCCGCTTCAGCACCCATCCGAGCACCTTGGCGAACAACACCATGAGCAGGCAGGCGAGAAAGCCGAACACCGCTCCAAAACCCAGCCAGCCATCGACTCCAAAATAGCCCTTGACCTTGAACAACAGTTGCGCCACGACCGATGCCACCAGGACCAGTGCGAAAACGCGCCATAACAGGCGAATAGTGGAGGGCCTGGCCAGCCAGGCGTCATCTTTATTCCGCAAAACTTCGTTCCCGTTGTTTGCCGCTCTGCCTTTGTCATGCCGGGAAGCGCTCATGGCTGCCCCCTGACCAACTGGGATTCCAGCTCATATGCCGGCCCGTTGTAGATAAAGAACCCGATGGTCAGCAAGGCCGTGATGACAAGCGCCAACACGGCAGCGAAAGGCGCCTCGCCATGCTCCTTGCCAGGCGGCGTGTTGTCCTTCTCGAACCACACCATGTAGACAATGGGCAAGAAGTAAGCCGCATTGAGCGCGGTGCTGACAATGATGGTGGCCAGTGCCACGTAATTGTCGGCCTGGAAAGCGCCGGCAAGGATGTACCACTTGGACACGAAACCTGCTGTCGGCGGCACGCCGATCATGCTCAGCGCGCCAATCGTGAAAGCGGTCATCGTAATGGGCATGCGGCGCCCGATGCCACGAAGCTGGCCGAGCTCTGTCTTTTTCGACGCTGTGTAGATGGCGCCTGCCGCGAAAAACAGCGTGATTTTGCCAAAAGCGTGCGCCAGCATATGCATTGCCGCACCGACCTCGGCAAGCGGTTTGAGAATCGCTGATGCCATGACGACATACGAGAGCTGCGCAATGGTCGAATACGCCAGCAGCCGCTTCAGATTCTGCTGCCGCAGAGCCACGACACTGGCCGCTATGATGGTGAAAGCAGCCGCATAAAACAACCAGCCGCTGCTGGGCTCGGCGAACAGAAAATCGATACCGAAGATGTAGACAACGACTTTGGTGATCGTGAAAACACCTGCCTTCACAACCGCCACCGCGTGCAGCAACGCGCTGACCGGTGTCGGCGCCACCATCGCCGCCGGCAGCCAGCGGTGCACTGGCATCACAGCCGCCTTGGCCGCGCCAAACACGAACAGACCCAGCAACAGCCCGACTGCCGGACCGTCCAGGTGTCCGCGCAGAATGCCTCCCGCGGTAAAGTCACCGGTTCCGGCCACCGCATAGGTCCAGATAATCGCCGGCAGCAACAGGCCAATTGAGGCCGAGATCAGGATGCCCAGGTAAACCCGCGCCGACTTGACGGTTTTAGCGTCGCCCTTGTGCGAAACCAGCGGATAAGTTGAAAGCGTCAGCATTTCGTAAAACAGGAAAAGCGTGAACAGGTTGCCGGCGAAGGCAATGCCCATGGTAGCGGCCAGTGAAACCGCGAACATCACGTAGAACCGGGTCTGTTTCGACTCGCGATTCCCACGCATATAACCGATCGAGTAAATCGAATTAACCAGCCACAGGCCCGACGCCAGGGCCGCGAACAGCATGCCCAGGGGCTCCGCCTGGAAGGCGATTTCGATGCCGGGAAGCACTTCGAGCAATTGCAGGCCTGGCCGACCTCCCTGGTAGATTTCCGGCAGCAAACTCCACACGCAGTAAATCAGCATGCCGGCGGTGACCAGCGTGATGGTCTCACGCAGGTTTGCGCTAATACGCCCTGCGATGCCGATCAGCAGAGCACCGGCCAGCGGCACGGCCAGGGCAGCAAGAATCAGAAACTGGGCGCTCATGGCAGATGCCCCAGCAACGACTGCGCTGCGTCGGTCGCCAGCGTTCGCGGCAAGTCGGTGATCAATCCGAAATATACATTGGCCAGGGCGGTCAACCAGATCACGCCTAGCATCAGCGGCGGCGCCTCGCGTAATTCGATGTTTTCTTCCAGCGGCTGTTTAAACCAGGCGGCTTCAACAATGCGCCAGATGTAAACCACGGCCATCAGCGAACCCGCCACGATGACCGCAACCAGCCCAATACCCAGGGCGCCTTCCTGCAGGGCCGCCGTCACCAGGTACCACTTGCTGATGAATCCGGCCGTTCCGGGCACGCCGATCAGGCTGAGCCCGGCAATGACCAGCGCTGACATCGTCCATGGCATCTGGCGCGCGGCCCCGGCCAGGTGGGCCAGGTCCAGTCGTGCAAGGCGCGTGGCCAGGCCCATCACGGCGAGGAACAATGCGCCCTTGGCCAGCGCATGGTTGAACATGTGGAGCAGGCTGGCCGTGAGGCCGGACAGGCTCACCAGGCTGGCGCCCAGCAGTATGTATCCGATCTGCGCCACCGACGAGTAAGCCAGCAGGCGCTTGATATTGGTTTCGAAAATTGCAACCGCCGAGCCCACCAGGATAGCCAGTACAGCCAGGGGCATCAGAAATGCAGTGAACTGCAGGTCATGTCCCGACAGGTTCTGCTGGAATACGACGAAATCAAAACGCAGCAGAACGTAGATGGAGACCTTGGTAGCGCAGGCTGCCAGGAACACGCTGACGGCATGAGGCGCATAAGTATAGGCATTGGGCAGCCACACGTGTAACGGAAACACTGCCGCTTTCAAAGCCAGTCCGACGGTGATGAATCCGGCCGCCACCAGGATGGGTCTCTGGTCGGCGACCTGGTGGATGCGCAACTCCATATCCGCCAGGTTCAGGGTACCGGTCATCATATAAATCAGTCCGACGCCGATCAGGTAAAAGGTTGCGCCGATCGTACCCATGATCAGGTACTTGAACACCGCCGGCAGCGCACGCCGGTCCGTCCCCCCTGCAACCAGCACATAACTGGCCAGCGAGGATATTTCCATGAACACGAATATATTGAAGGCGTCAGCCGCCACCAGGATGCCGGCGAGGCCTGCCAGCACCAGCAACCAGGCCGAGAAAAACAGGGGCTGCCGATGACTTTCGATACCCTGGTCAATACTGGTCTTGGCCGCCAGCAGGGCAATACTCGATGCCCCGGTAACCAGCATCAACAACAGTGCGCTGAAGGCATCCACCCGCAATGCGATGCCGTAGGGCGCCGGCCAGGCGCCAAGCGCGTAACGATACTCTTCGCCGGACAAAACACCTGCAACCAGGTAACAGGCGATAACAAACGCCATCAGGCTGATCGCAGTGCTGGCTGCCCAGGCCGTGCCGCGCGGACGCAGCAACACCACCAGGGGCGCCAGTAACATCGGCACCACGACCTGCAGTACCGGCAAATGAGACTCCAGGTTGATCACCGCCGGTCAATCTCCTGGATATCCTGCTCCTCGATGGTGCCGTATTCTTCCTTGATCCGCACCACGATGCCCAGGCCCAGCGCGGTGGTGGAGATACCGACAACGATGGCGGTGAGGATCAGCACCTGGGGCAAGGGATTTGAAAACAGTGCATCGGTCACACCCTTCTGAAAAATGGGTGCGGTCGCGCCACTTACTTTACTCATCGTGATGTAAAGCAGAAATACGGCTGACTGAAAAATTGACAGGCCGATCAGTTTCTTTACCAGGTTGACCTTGGCCACGACCGCATAAAAGCCGATCATCAGCAGCATGACAAACACCCAGTAATGGTACATCCCGAGAAACTGCATCAGATTCATCCCTC
>JAOUCS010000197.1 GCA_029859645.1 Lysobacterales bacterium
GGTGGATTATGAGTCCGCCGGCACCGTCGAATTCATCGTCGATACACAAAGAAACTTTTATTTTCTCGAGATGAATACCCGCTTGCAGGTGGAACACCCCGTGACCGAACTGATCACCGGCGTTGACCTGGTTGAACTGATGATCCGGGTAGCGGATGGCGAACCATTGCCGGTCGCGCAGAAAGACATCGGTATCGAGGGCTGGGCGATCGAATCGCGTGTTTACGCGGAAGACCCTTTTCGCAATTTCCTGCCATCTACCGGGCGCCTGGTTTACTACCGACCGCCGGAAGAAGACGAGCATGTCAGGGTTGACACCGGCGTATACGAAGGCGGCGAAGTTTCGATGTACTACGATCCGATGGTCGCCAAGTTGATCACTTACGGAGACACCCGCGAGGAAGCGCGCGCACAGATGCGGGCCGCACTGGACCGGTTCATTATCCGGGGGGTCTCCAGCAACATCAGTTTCCTGTCCGCGTTGATGGTGCATCCGCGGTTCGTTGGAGGACTGATGAGCACCAACATGATCGGTGAGGAGTTTCCCGACGGATTTCATCCTGCCGATGTGCCCCACGAGGATCCTTCAATCTCTATCTCGGTGGCGGCGGCCATGGTCAGGGGTTATCGTGATCGCGCCGCCCGGATCGATGGCCAGTTGCGGGGTCATGAACGCCGTGTTCCGGATGAATGGGTGGTGTTCATGAACAATGAATATCACCCGGTTTCCATCGTCCCTGCGGCTGGCGGTCATGACGTGGTCTACCGGGGCAAAACCTATGCGGTCCGCAGCGACTGGGAATTCGGACAACCTCTTTTTCACGGCACGCTCAACGGTGAGGAAATTTATGTTCAGGTCGAACGCATGGGAACGATATACCGGCTGGCCCATGGAGGTTCCGAGGCGGATGTACTGGTGCTGACTCCGCGCGCCGCTGAGTTGATGAAACATATGCCGGTCAAGGAGCCACCTGATATGTCCGGCTTCCTGCTGTCGCCGATGCCGGGGCTGCTGGTATCGGTGGCCGTCAAGGAAGGCGACGCGGTCAGGTCGGGTGAAGAACTGGCGGTGCTCGAAGCCATGAAGATGGAAAACACGCTCTACGCCGAGCGTGACGGCGTGGTTGCGAAGATCAATTTCAAGCCGGGCGACAGCGTTGCCGTCGATGACAAGATCATGGAGCTGGATTAGCAGCGTGAGCGAAGCACTGGCTGACCTTATCCGCAAAGGAGATCGCCGCGCGTTGGCGCAGGCCATCACGCTGATCGAATCAACCCGCAGTGACCACCGCGTTGAAGCGAGCGTGTTGCTGGAGTCACTGATCCCCTATGCAGGCCGGTCGATCCGCCTGGGGATTTCCGGCGTGCCCGGTGTCGGCAAATCTACATTTATTGAAGCGCTCGGAAATCATGTCATCGATCAAGGGCATCGCGTGGCCGTGCTGACGGTGGACCCGTCATCCGCCATCAGCGGCGGTTCCATCCTGGGTGACAAGACCCGCATGGAGTTACTGTCGCGCCGCCCGGAAGCCTACATTCGTCCATCACCGTCGGGAAATACGCTTGGCGGGGTCACCCGGCGCAGCCGGGAAGCGCTGCTGCTGTGCGAGGCGGCCGGATTTGATGTGATCATTGTTGAGACCGTGGGCGTCGGCCAATCCGAGACCCGGGTGGCGGATATGACCGATACTTTCATGTTGTTGTTGCTGCCGGGCGGCGGTGATGAGCTGCAGGGTATCAAGCGCGGGATCATGGAGCTGGCGGATCTGATTCTGATCAATAAGGCGGATGATGATCTGCAGTCGCTCGCCGGCCGGTCGGCGGCGGAGTACCGCGCGGCTCTGCGCCTGCTGCACCCGCGCTCTGCCGATTGGAAAGTCGAGGTCCAGACTTGCTCGGCGCGGGACGGTACAGGCATCGGCGAAGCCTGGGAGTCAGTTTTGCGGCACCGGCAGGTACTGGAATCCACCGGTGAGTTTGAACGGCGCCGTGCAGCCCAGGCCAGGGGCTGGATGTGGTCTGAAGTCCATGACAGCCTGATTACCGCCTTGCAGGGCGACCCGGAAGTGCGTCAACGAATTCCGGAACTCGAAGCAGCAGCCAGCGATGGGAGGATTCCACCCACCACCGCGGCACGGCAGTTGCTCGATATTTTTCTCAAACGCCACCAAAAATGGCAATGAAACACCACGACCGGAGAAATCGATGAACGATCGGCCGTTCAGAGTACTGGGCATCCAGCAAATTGCCATAGGCAGCCTCGATAAATCCCGTTTACGTACCCTTTGGGTTGATACCCTGGGCCTGCAACTGGCCGGAGACTTCCAGAGTACTTCGGAAAATGTCGATGAGGATATCGCCGTCATCGGCTCCGGGCCCTTTCAGGTAGAGGTGGACCTGATGCAGCCGCTGGATCCAAACCTGAAACCGGCTGTGCAAAGCCCGCCGCTGAACCACATCGGTCTTTGGATCGATGATTTGCCGGCGGCAGTGGACTGGTTGCGCCAACAAGGCATGCGCTTCACCCCGGGTGGTATCCGCAAAGGCGCGTCTGGCCATGACGTCTGTTTTATCCATCCCAAATCCAGTGATGAATTTCCGATTGGCGGCGAAGGTGTGCTGATCGAACTGGTCCAGGCACCACCTGAAGTCCGCGAGGCATTTGCGTCGCCAGGTTGATTCAGTTCGCACCGCTGGCTATTCTGTGTGCCCGCACACATTGCAGGTGATCTCAAAGTGTCAGTTTCCGACCAAAACATTCTGTTCATTTTTCCCGGCCAGGGATCCCAGTATCCGGGCATCGGCAGTGACATCTGCGAAGAGTATGCGATCGCGCGTGACGTGTATGACCAGGCCAGCCAGGTACTTGGTTACGATATCGCCGAATTGTCATTCCATGACCCGGATCAGCAGGTCAATCTGACCCGTTATACGCAACCGGTTTTGCTGACTCACTCGATCGCTTGCCTGCAGGTGTTCCGTGACCTGACCGATGACAAGCTGAAGCCCTCACTGGCCGCGGGACACAGCCTCGGCGAGTATTCAGCACTGGTTGCGGCGGGCGTGCTCAGCTTCGAAAACGCGCTCAAGCTGGTGCAACAGCGGGGTGACCTGATGGGGACTCACGGCGAGGGCGAAATGTCAGCCTTCCCATTGAATGTCGATGCGGTTCGCCCGCTGGCAGAACGTCACTTTTGCGCGATCGCCGGCTGTAACCTGCCGGAACAGACAGTCATCGGTGGCCGCAGCGAAGATCTGGAAAAGGTCGAGCAGGCTGTGCAGGAACAGTTCGAGCGGGCACGCGCTACGCGCCTGAAAACCGAGGGTGCTTTTCACACCTATTACATGGTTGAGGCCGCCCGGAATTACCGGAAAGTGCTCGAGGCGGCTGAATTTGCAGATTCCAACATGGGTGTGTTGTCCAATTTTACCGGCCGGGTGCATGATTCGGAGCCGTCGGCAATCCGTGCAGGACTGTTTTTCCAGTTGTTTCACCCGGTGCTATGGCACGCCAATATGCAAGCAGCGTTCGAGACGGGTGTCGACCTGGTTTTTGAATTCGGTGGCGGCATTGGTCCAGCCGAGGAGCCCTCTGGCAAACGTCCGAATTTGCAGGGAATGATCAAGCGGGTTCTGCGTGCCACCCAGTACCAGGCTGACTACCAGGCGGTGATCAACAGCGCGACGATGGCCGCAGCCGCAGAATTCGTCAACCAGGCTTAGGCGGTGGGTCGGGTGCTGGAAATCGCCCAGTTGGGCCATCCTGTTCTGAGAAAGATTGCCGAGCCCGTTGCGGAAATCGACGAAAACATTCAGCAATTGATCGACGACCTGTTCGCTACCAGCGAAGCGGCTAACGGCGCCGGGATTGCCGCTCCCCAGGTAAATGTTTCCAGCCGGGTGTTCATTCTCACCATCAAGCCTTCACCGCGGTATCCTGATGCGCCTGAAGTGGAGCCCACGGCCGTCATCAACCCGGAGATCCTGTGGGTCTCGGATAATACGGTAAAGGACTGGGAAGGCTGCCTGAGTGTTCCCGGAATCCGGGGTAAAGTGCCACGCCCGGATGCGATCAGGGTCAGATACCAGACGCGCAAGGGCGACACCATGGAACGGGAGTTTGCAGGATTCGCCGCGCGGGTTTTCCTGCATGAACACGATCACCTGGAAGGACTGACCTGGCTGGACCACGTGGAAGATAACCGCGACATAGTCAGTGAACAGGAATTCATGAGGGCCCTTCTTGACTGATAACGGCCTGCTTCAGGGTCATAAACCGCTGCCTGCCGGATTGGCAATCCTTTTCCTTACACTCTTCCTGGCTGCGCTCGCAGCCCGGTTCTGGGCC
>JAOUCS010000087.1 GCA_029859645.1 Lysobacterales bacterium
CAAACTGGCCGTATTCCAGTCGACCCTGATGCCGCCGGAACTGCACGGTGACAAGGAAGGCGACATGCTGGTGGTAGGTTGGGGTTCGACCCAGGGCGCCATTGTCGAAGCGGTTGACCGCGCGCGATCCGAGGGTCTCAAAGTATCCACCTGCCAACTGACCTTCCTTTCGCCACTGGAGCCTGGCCTGAAGGATATCTTCAGTCGATTCAGAAAGGTCATGACAGTGGAAATCAATTATTCAGATACCCCGGGCGACCCGTACATCAACGAGGAGACACGCCGTTACGGCCAACTGGCATGGCTGCTGCGGGCCCATACGCTGGTGGATATCGATTGCTGGACCAGTTGCCCCGGCCAGCCGCTCCGCCCGCGGGACATTTACACCCATATCATCGCCAGGCTCGAACCCAACGAAGAAGGAGTGGCCGCATGAGCAGTATTGCAATTTCACTGCTGGACCTGGAAACGGGCAGCCCTGAATGTCTGGAGGCGGAGGATTACCAGAAACGACCCGCCAAATGGTGCGCGGGTTGTGGTGATTTTGGCGTCCTCAACTCGGTCAAGCGCCTGATGGCAAAAGAACAGCTGCAACCGGAGAAAACAGTATTTGTCTCCGGCATCGGCTGCTCCAGTCGCTTCCCGCACTATGTAAATTCCTATGGATTTCATGGCATTCACGGGCGGGCGCTGCCGGTTGCAACCGGTGTGAAGCTGGCCCGGCCGGAACTGGACGTCTTTGTCACTATGGGCGACGGGGACTGTACCTCAATTGGTGCCGGCCACTGGATCCACGCGACGCGCTACAACGCCAACATGGTGGTGCTGATGCTGGACAACAATATTTACGGCCTGACCAAGAACCAGACCTCACCAACCACGCCGCAGGGTTATGCCTCCATGACCTCGCCGCGTGGTGCGGTGCTGCCGGCGCTGGATCCGCTGCAGGCCACACTCGGCGTATCCAACGCTTCGTTCGTGGCGCAGACCGCAGACTGGGTGCCGGTGCACCTGTATGCCACCCTGCAGGCAGCTTATGATCATCCGGGTTTTTCCTTTGTCCGAATTCTGCAGCGCTGTCCGAAGTTCACACCGGACGTTTTCCAGAAAAACGTGGAGAATCCCGACCTGACCGAGTTGCTGGTGCACGAGAACGGCGTTGACGTCCCGGCTTTGGCGCAACTTTTCAAAGCTCGGCGCACGCATGATCCCCTGAATCTCGACGATGCACGGTCGCTGGCGCGTCGCCGCGACATGCTCCGCCTGGGCGTGTTCTTCCGTGATGACAGCCTGCCGGTGTACGAGGAAATCCGTGCAGTTCCAAAGGTGTCGGCAGAAGAAAAAGTGGCCCGCTTAAACAAGGAATTTAAACGTTATGCCGTCTGAAGATCAAACCAGGATCGCTGTGGATGCGATCCGCACGCGCCTGGAGCTCTACCATTCCGCAGTGGCCGCGACTACCGAACAGATCCGTGGCCTGCTGGCAGGCACCGGTGAAACCCCCGAAGACCAGACGATCGCCCTCGGAAACTTTGCATCGGGGCATGTCGACGTGGAGCGGTTTTCCGCGTTTACGCGGCAGGCAGCGAAAATCGGGCCGGAAGCGGAACTACCGATCCGCGCCGCCCTTAGAGCGCTTGAGGACCTTCTGCATATGGGCGATGGCCTGTTCGTTTTGGACCTGGCTGAGGGTGCCAACCTGGGCGCCGCGGTTGCTGACCGCCTGGCGACGATCGGCAATGCTTTCTCCGCCGCCCATGTGATCGAACTGGCCAAACGCGGTGAGTATCTGGAAGAACGCCACGGACTGTTGTTGGGCGGCCTGGCCTATGCTGACTGGAGCCAGTCCGAGCGGGCGCTCGCACCCGGGCTGGTCATCAAGCTGAACGGCGCGGACTTCACGCCTGCCCAGGTTGCGCCTTACCTGGATGCCGGCATGAAAATAGTGTTCGTGGTGACTGGTGACGCTCCCGCGGCGGCGCTGGCTCGCCTGGTGACGCCGGGTGTTCTGGTCCAGCAGGTTTCGAACGATTCGGGGCTGGATGAGTTTGCAGCTTGTGAAGGCACCGCGGTAGCGGCGCTGTTGCCGAAAGGCGTCGTCACATTCATACATGATCCCGCGGCCGGCGAAACAACTTACCAGCGCTTCACAACGCTGGAATTACCCGGGGAAATCCGCAAACGTGCGATCGGCGGTATCAGCGCAGTTCAGCAGCTCGAGGATCTGGAGTTACTGAAGACACTGGCCGTTGTTCCCACGGTGACCGGTGAGGCAGCGTCCGACCCTGCCGGAAAACTTTCCGCCTGGCTGCTGAGCCAGACAAACCTGGCCGGCGACGGCTAAGCCGGGCTATGAGCGTGGAGTCATGAGCGGCAATCCCGTTCTCGATTCAGCCCTGATACTGGGTGGTGTTGGCCTGTTCTTCGGGTTCGTCATCGCGCTGGTTAACCAGCGATTCCGGGTTTGGGAAGACCCTCGTATCACCGGAGTCGAGGAGTTGTTGCCAAATACCAACTGCGGCGCGTGCTCGCAGCCGGGTTGCCGGGCTTTCGCCGAGGCTGTAGTGACGGGTGGTCAACAACCGTCCGACTGCACGGTGATGAGCCCGGACGCCATCGAAGACGTGGCGGCATACCTGGGTGTCGATGCTGGTGAGGCCAGCAAGCGCGTGGCCAGGCTGCTGTGCGCCGGCGGCAAGAATGAAGCGCATCGGAACGCTGATTACAACGGTTTTGAGTCCTGCAAGGCAGCCGCCGCAGTCGCGGGCGGAGGCAAGGGTTGTACCTGGGGTTGCCTGGGTCTGCGGGATTGTGAAGAAGTCTGCCTGCTCGATGCCATTTATATGAATGACGATGAACTGCCGGTGGTGATTCCTGAAAAATGCACGGCCTGCAACGACTGCGTGGAAACCTGCCCGAAAGACCTGTTCGTGCTGATGCCGATCGAGCAGAAACTCATCGTGCAGTGCAGGAACCTGGTTCATGGTGACGCTGCCGAGGAAATGTGCAGTGTCGCCTGCAACGCCTGTTCGCGCTGTGTTGCCGATGCCCAGCCGGGCCTGATCGAGATGATCGACAACCTGGCCGTGATCGATTATGAAAAAAATGCCCTGGCAGACCCCGGGGCCATCTCGCGGTGCCCCACCAATGCGATCGTTTGGGTCGAAGGGCAGCAGTTTGCCGAACCGTCTAACAGGGGCTCAGAGGAGCTGGAGAGAAGAGCCGTATGAAGCCACAGGAAAACCAGGCCCGCTATCCCGGAATCATCAAAACCGGGGATGGGAACTCCGCCATCGTCGCCATGGAAACAGCCGCCAGCGAAGCGGCTGGAGCGTACCCGATCACACCCGCCACCCCGATGGGCGAAGGGTGGGCGGACGCCGCCGCTGCAGGTATGAAAAACGTCAATGGTCGCAGCCTGTTGCATTTCGAAGCGGCAGGCGAACATGCCGCGGCCGGGGTGACGGCGGGTATGAGCCTGGTCGGATTGCGTTCGACCAACTTTGCCAGCGGCCAGGGCCTGGCTTATATGCACGAGTCCCTGTATGCAGCGGTGGGCAAAAGACTCACTTATGTGCTCAACGTGGCCTGCCGGGCAATGACCAAGCAGGCACTCAATATTTACGCCGGCCATGACGACTACCATGCCATCGACGACACTGGTTGTTTCCAGTTGTTCGCCGCAGATGTGCAACAGGCGGCTGATCTCAATCTGGTCGCGCACCGGATCGCCGAGCTGTCCCTGAACCCGGGGGTCTGTGCGCAGGATGGATTCCTGACCAGTCACGTGGTCCAGTCCTACCGCCAACCCGAGCCTGATCTGATCCGCGAGTTCCTGGGTGATCCTTCTGACCTGATCAAAACACCCACGGCGGCGCAGCGGGCCGTGTTCGGCGAAAAACGGCGCCGTATTCCCGAACTGTACGACTTCGATTATCCGTCCAGCATGGGTGTCGTTCAGAACAGCGAGTCTTACGCCCAGGGCGTCGCGGCCCAGAGGCCTTTCTACTTCGATCACATCGCCGAACTGGCTGACCGCGCCTTCGCGGAATTCGAAGCACTTACCGGTCGTCGCTATGCGCGTGCCATGGGCTACGAACTTGAAGACGCTGAATATGTGATCGTCGGCCAGGGTTCGGTGGTCCGGGATGCCGAGGCGGTCGCCGACTACCTGCGCAAAGAGCGGCGCCTGAAAGTGGGCGTACTCAACCTGACGATGTTCCGGCCATTCCCCTCCGACCTTGTAGCGACCCTGCTGGCCGGGTGCAAGGGCGTGGTGGTGCTGGAACGGACCGACCAGCCACTGGCGGTTGAACTGCCGATGATCCGCGAAATTCGCGCGGCGTTGGCGCAGGCGGCTGAAAATGGTCGCGCCCAGGCGGCCAAATCGAATGGTGGGCGCCTGCGCCGGAAGCGCGCCGTTGCGCCATCGGCTCCGTTGCCTTATCCGGCTTTACCGGCGCTCGGCCAGGAGCAGGTTCCCGATCTCTACTCAGCATGCTATGGCCTGGGCGGCCGGGACCTGCAGCCTGGCGACCTGGTCGCGGCAGTAGAAAACATGCTCGCCGATGGAGCGGGGCGCCGACAGTATTACCTGGGTATTGATTTCATTGATGAAGATACGCCACTGCCCAAGGTCCAGATCCGGCAGGAGAGCGTGCTGGCTGATTATCCGCAGTTGCGGGATCTGGCGCTCGCACCTGCGGATGAGGTCGAGCTGAACGCTTCCGATTCGATCGAGTTGCGGATTCACTCTATTGGCGGCTGGCAAGCCAAGGCAGCCGGCCATGTGCTGGCCGCCGCCGCTGCCAAGTTGTTCGGCATGCATGTAAAAGCTTTCCCCACGCGGGTGCGCGAGCGGCGGGGACAGCCCACCAGCTATTCAGCCGCGCTGTCGCGTCAGCCGCTGCGCCTGAACGGCGAGTTGAAGCACGTCGATATTGTGATTGCCCATGACCCGGGCGTATTCCGGCATTCGGATCCGCTGGAAGGGATGCGCGACGGCGGTATCCTGGTGATCCAGAGCGAACAGTCCGCAGAAGACCTGTGGAACAGCTTCCCCCAGACCGCGCAGTGGGCCATCCGGGAACGAAACATCCGCGTCTGCTCCGTTGATGGAGCCGGAATCGCCAATGCAGAAGCCAACGGTCCGGCTGAACGTTACCGCCTGCAGGGACTGGCCTTCATGGGAGCGTTTTTCAACGCCGCTTCGATGCTTGGCCGTCACGGCCTGACCCGCGAAAGCCTGTTCGAGAGCCTGCGAGGACACCTGTCCGCTGAGTCGGAATCCGCTGATGCCGTCATCGAGGATGAAATCCATGCCTGCCTGCGCGGGTTCGATGAAGTCCGGGCACTCGATCTTTCAGTGTTCGATGATCACGGCCGCAGCGCGAAAATTCCGCTGATCCCCGCAGCCATGGCCGGTGCCGAAGCGACCGCAGGTCCCGGCAACCAGGGTGCTTTCTGGGACCAGGTCTGTGCGCAATACAAGACAGGCCACGATATCCTCGCCGACCCGTTTACCGCGATCAGCGCCATCCCGGCAGCTACCTCGAGCATGCGTGACATGTCCACGGTGCGGGCCACGGTTCCGCAGTTCGTGGCAGATAAGTGCACAGGTTGCAGCAAGTGCTGGGTGCAGTGTCCGGATTCCGCGATTCCCGGCGTAGTCAACTCGGTAGAGGAGATCCTGGATGCGACCCTGAGCAGCTTGTCGTCATCCCAAAATCCGCTGTCACAGGTCACGCAACTGATGCGCCACCTGGCGCGCGAATCGCATAAGATCCTCAGTAAAGGTGAATTCGAGACTTTTGGCAAAGTTCTGTCGGAGGCCTATGAAAAGGTCGCCGCGAAAATGAACTGGGACGAGGAGCGGCGCGGGCAGAACGACGAAGAATTCCGGCAGGTGTTGGATGCCCTGGCAGATTTTCCGTTGGCAAAAACCGCCCCCTTCTTCGACGTGCCCGAAAAGCAGCAAAAGGGCAGCGGCGGCCTGTTGTCGATCACTATCAACCCGGAAACCTGCAAGGGTTGTGATGTTTGCGTCGCAGTTTGTGATGACGGCGCCTTGATCAACGTGCCGCAAACCGACCAGGAGCAGGAACGCCTGGAGGCGAACTGGAAGCTCTGGAAAAACCTGCCGGAAACGGACGACCGCTTCATCCGCATCTCCAGCCTGGAAGAAAGCATCGGAATGATGCCTTCGCTGTTGCTCAAACAAAGCAACTACCTGTCGATGCTGGGTGGCGACAATGCCTGCATGGGGTGTGGAGAGAAAACGGCGATACACCTGGTTCTGTCGGCGGTCAACGCGCTGATGTCGCCGCGCGTGGAAGCTCACCTGGTCGCTGTGACCAAGCTGATCAAAGCGCTGGATGAAAAGGCGCGTTCCTTGCTGATTTCCGAGGCCGACCTGGCCGATGTATCGGCTGATGCGGAAGGTCTGGAAGTGAGTCTTGAGCGGGAGCAAAAGGAGACAGTCGCCCGCATTCACCAGGCCATTGAAGCACTGAAAGACCTGAAGTGGCGTTATCAAAGCGGTCCGGGGGGGCGTGGCCGGGCCCGCATGGGCTTTGCCAACTCAACCGGTTGTACCTCGATATGGGGCGCCACGTTTCCGTTTAATCCATACCCGTTCCCCTGGGCCAGCCACTTGTTCCAGGATGCCACTGCGCTGGCCGTAGGCCTTTTCGAGGGACATATGCGCAAGATGGCGGACGGGTTCATCGCGGTGCGCCGGGCGCAGAAACTGCTGGACG
This sequence comes from Lysobacterales bacterium, assembly GCA_029859645.1. Classification (GTDB taxonomy): domain Bacteria; phylum Pseudomonadota; class Gammaproteobacteria; order Xanthomonadales; family SZUA-36; genus JAHEFT01. The sequence continues at coordinate 6,759 of JAOUCS010000087.1, forward strand.
GTCGCTACGATCCGGACGCCGATGAGGCCTGTTTCGCCGACTTTGACTGGCAGCAATTCAGCGATGAGGAATTTGCGCTGTGTCCACCGCTGTTTGCGGTAGGCGGCGACGGCGCAATGATGGATATCGGTTTCCAGAACCTGTCGCGGCTGATGGCCTCGGGCAAACCCATTCGGGTGGTCGTGGTTGACACGCAGGGCAGTTCGGCGGGCGGGGGTCAGTCCTGCACGGCCGGCTTCACGGGACAGGCGCCCGAAGCCCTGGAGGCCGGGCCGGATTACCGGAACAAGGACGAATGGCGGAAAGAGCTGGCGCTGATTTCGATCGCGCACCGAAATGTTTTTGTCATGCAGTCTTCGCAGGCGACACCATCCCACCTGTTCGGCAACCTGCTGAAAGGCCTGCAAATGCGGCGGCCGGCCTTGTTTATTCTCAATGCGCCGTGCCCCCGGGAGTGGGGCATTGCACAGGACAGTGCGCCCGAGGCCGCGCGCCTGGCGCTGGAAAGCCGGGCCGTGCCCAATCTCGTGTTCGATCCCGGCGCGGGTATGACCTTTTCCGAGTGCCTGGACCTGGAAGGTAATCCCTCACCCGACGACAAGTGGCCGTTGCATGACCTGGCCTACCTCGATGAAGAGGGCATAGAGCAGCGGCTAACGCTGCCGCTGACGATTGCCGATTGGGCCCTGGGCGAGGAACGGTTCAGGGATCACTACGCTGAACCGTCTGCAGACGCTGAATTGGTGGCATTCCACGAATACGTGGAAATGGACCTGGAAGATCGTGAGGACTGCACGCCCTTCATCTACACGGTTGATGGCGATCGAAGATTACGCAAAGTGTGTGTTTCCGGACAGATCGTAGGTCTGGCCGAGGAGCGGCAGCGATTCTGGTCGCAGCTGCGTGAACTGGCGGGGGTCGAGGTTTCAGGCCATCTGCGTGACGCCGTTGGTGCCGGTATCACGCGCAAGATGCAGCAGGAAATGGTAGCGCTGAAAGCCGATTACGAGGCGAAATTCTCGCAGCTCACCAGCCAGTACCCACAGCTGATCGCCCGCCGTATCGCCGAAGGTTTGTTACGCGCCGGCGGCAACAAGACGGTTGCGGAACTGATGGACGAGGCGGAGCACTGGGAGGGGCCGGCTTTCCAGGCGCCACAAGGCCTCGATTTTGGCACGGCCGCGGCCACCGAAACGGATGCCCCTGCCACATCGGCTGGAACCGAACAGGCGGAAGCGGCGGAGCAAAACGCGGCAGTGGCCGAGGAGGAAGACGACGATGACCTGCTGCGCGAGCCCTGGATTGAAAGTATCCGCTGCACGGCCTGTGATGACTGCATCAATCTGAACCCGAAAATGTTTGCCTACAATGATGACGGTCTGGCCTACATCGCCGATGCCCGTGCCGGCACTTTCAAGGAGCTGGTGACCGCGGCCGAGAAGTGCGCACCGTCGGTCATACACCCGGGTGATCCGCTGAATCCTGACGAGAAAGGACTGGACAAGCTGATCCCCCGCGCGGAGAAGTTCAACTGATGGTGTCGCGTCTGCTGCAAACTTCCGGACTGCCCAGCTTCAAGAACGGCGTCCATCCGCCGGAGAACAAGGATCTGACGTCCGCTATCCCGTCCCGGCGGCTGCCGTTTCCGGCTGAGATCGTGCTGCCGTTGTCGCAGCACATCGGTCGACCGGCACAGGCGCTGGTCAAGCCGGGTGACCGCGTCGAGCGGGGCGACGTGATCGCGGAAGCCAGCGGATACATCTCATCCTTCGTGCATGCGACCGCAGCTGGTACCGTAAAGTCGATCGAGCACTGGCCACACCCGGCCGGCGCCATGCAGCCTTCGGTTCGCATCGAGGTTGATCCGCACTCCACTCAGCTGCAACGGCCCAGGCTGGTTCCACACTGGGACGAGGTGCCGGAGGAGCAGTTATCCGAAGAAATCAGCAAGGCCGGTATCGTCGGTCTGGGCGGCGCGGCCTTCCCCAGCCATGTCAAGCTGCGGCCGCCGGAGGACCAACCGGTTGACGTGCTGATGGTCAACGGCTGTGAATGCGAACCCTACCTGACATCGGACCACCGCACGATGCTGGAACGTCCTGAGCACGTGCACCAGGGCATTCGCATCGTGTTGCGCGCGCTGGGCATCAGACGAGCCGTTATCGGTATCGAATCGAACAAGCCGGACGCCATTGAAATCATGCGTGACACGGCGCCGGGCGACCTGGACATCTCGGTGCAGCCATTGGAGGTCAAGTATCCGCAGGGTGCCGAGAAAATGCTGATCAAGGCCGTCACGGGCCGTGAAGTTCCCTCGGGCAAGCTGCCCAGCGCGATCGGTGCACTGGTTCAGAACGTGGCGACCACGGCCAGCGTGGCGTTAGTCTTCGAGACAGGTCAGCCTCTTATCGAACGCATCATGACGGTCTCGGGTCGTGGTATCCGCCAGCCGGGGAACTGGGTCATTCCGTTCGGCACGAAGCTGAGCGACGTGATTGCGGCCTGTGGCGGCCTCAACGATGATGCCGCGGAGATCGTGTTCGGCGGTCCCATGATGGGGCAAAGCCAGGCCAGCCTGGATGTACCGGTGCTCAAGGCCACCGGCGGTATCCTGGTACTGTCGAACGACGAGTGCAAGCGCCAGGATATCCTGCCCTGCATCCGTTGCGGCAAGTGCCTCGAGGCTTGCCCGGTCTTTCTCAACCCGCAATTGATGGGTGCGCTGGCCCGGGTCGACCGCTTCGAGGAAATGGCTGAAAACAACCTCGGTGACTGCATGTTGTGTGGTTGTTGCTCCTACGTTTGTCCTTCCAACATTCCCTTGTCACAATTGTTCGCAATGTCGAAAATCCAGCTCAGTAGGTTGCAGGCGGCATGAAGGCCAGAGAAGCGAAACACGGCACTGTGAAAATTACCGCCGCTCCTCATGTGCGTACCGCTGACTCCACCACCCGTATCATGTGGTCGGTGGTGCTGAGCCTGTTACCGGTGGTCGGCGCATCGATCTGGATTTTCGGGCCCAGCGCGTTGCTGGTGCTGGTGGCCAGCATCGCTGGGTGCCTGCTCACTGAGCGGCTGTTCGGTGAAAGGGGCAACTCACTGGCGGACGGTTCGGCGATGATCACCGGACTGTTGCTGGGGCTGTGCCTGCCGGCCGGATTCCCGCTTTGGATGGCTTTTCTCGGCGGTGTTTTTGGTATCGGCTTTGGCAAGATTGTATTCGGCGGCCTGGGCCAGAACATTTTCAACCCGGCACTGCTGGGGCGTGCCTTCCTGCAGGCTGCTTTCCCGGTGGCGATCACCACCTGGCCGGTCCGTTCGGCAGACTGGTGGGCCTTGCGGGGTGACAATTTCGCCCTGCCGTTCATGAGCCCGGGCGCCTCGGACGCAATCACCGGCGCGACACCGTTGGGTAACGTAAAATTCGGCGACGACCCAGTGATCACGCCGTTGTTTGACCTGTTCCTCGGCAACATCAGCGGCTCGCTCGGCGAAACCTCTGCGTTGCTGATCCTGCTGGGAGGCATTTACCTGGCGATCCGGGGTCATCTGAACTGGCACATTCCGGTTAGCATATTGGTCTCGGTGTTTGCCTTCTCCGGTCTCTTCTACCTGCTGGGTTTATCCCCATTTTCACCGGGCTTCATGCTGTTTTCAGGCGGCCTGATGCTGGGCGCCTGGTACATGGCCACCGACATGGTGACCTCGCCCGTAACGAATAGCGGTTGCTGGATTTTTGGCGTCAGCATCGGCCTGCTGGTGGTGATCATTCGGATCTGGGGCGGGCTGCCGGAAGGGGTGATGTATGCCATCCTGCTGATGAACGCGCTGGTACCCTTTATCAACCGTGCGACCCAGCCGCGAAAGTTCGGCAGCGCCAGCGATAAATCCGAACCGGCCGCGGAGAAAGGATCGTGAAAGAGCGGCCGGAATCAGACGCAATCGAGGTGCAGGTGGTCGACACTCTGCAACCGGATTCCGGAGACGGTGCGCCGGTCGAAGAACAGGTGTCGACCTTGCGGCTTGTGGCCACCCTGGCCGTGGCCGGGGCGCTGGCAGGCCTGCTGATCGTGCTGGTCAACCTGCACACCAAACCGATCATCGACGAATACAAGGCTGAACAACTGAAGCTGGCCATCTACGAAGTATTGCCGGGTGTGTCCCGCTACCGCACGCTGTACCAGGTGGACGGGGCTCTGTCCGCTGAAGTGCCAGCCGGCGCCAAGGCCACGGATTTCCGGCAGGCTTATGTCGGCTATGACGATGCCGGACAGATGAAGGGTGTGGCCGTATCGCGCGGCGAATCGGGTTTCCAGGACATCGTGCAGGTAATTTTTGGCTTTGAACCGGACAGCGGTGTCCTGCTGGGCATGAAGGTGCTGGATAGCAAGGAAACGCCGGGCCTGGGCGACAAGATATTCAAGGACCAGGACTTTGTCGACCAGTTCTTCGCCCGTCCGCAAACGCCACTTGCCGCCATCAAGGCGGGTAGTGGCAAGGGTGCTCCCGGTGAGATCGACGCCATCACCGGAGCCACCATTTCGTCCAAGGTGGTAGTCAGTATCATCAACAACGGTATCGCGGAATGGCGGCCGATACTTGAAAAAGGGATTCCGGAGGAGGCGCAATGAGAACCACTACTCCGTCTGAAGATTTCATCCGCGGAATCTGGAGAGAGAATCCAGTATTGATCCAGATGCTGGGACTGTGTCCTGCGCTGGCGGTGACCAATACGGTGAAAAATGCGCTGGCAATGAGTGCTGCCACGTTTTTCGTGCTGTGCTGCTCCAGCGTACTGATTTCCAGTGTCAAGCGGTTCATTCCGAAAGAGGTCAGAATCTCTTCCTACATCCTGGTCATCGCGACCTTCGTGACCCTGGCCGACATGATGCTGCAGGCCTATGCGCCGGTGCAGCACAAGGAACTGGGCGCGTTCATTGCCCTGATCGTGGTGAACTGCATGATCCTTGGCCGCCAGGAGGCATTTTCCTCGCGGAACACGGTCTACCGTTCGCTGCTGGACGCGGTCGGTACCGGCATCGGGTTCACCATCGCGCTGATCATGATGGGTGGTTTCCGTGAAATCCTGGGCATCGGCACCTTTTTCGACATCCCGTTGTTCGGTCCGAACTTCGAACCCTGGGTGGTGATGGTGCTGCCAGCCGGTGGATTCCTGACCCTGGGATTCATCATCCTGGCGATGGGTGTGTTCGAAGAGCGTAAGAAGGCCAGGGAAGCGCACGGGGAGGCCCCATGAACGACCAGACCCTGTTTTCCATTTTCTTCTCCGCCATGGTCGTGAACAACTTCACGCTGGCCATGTTCCTCGGCCTGTGTCCTTTCATGGGTGTATCGGCGCGCGTGGAAACGGCGCTGCGCATGGGCCTTGCCAACATTTTTGTGCTGGTGCTGACCTCTCTCAGCGCCTGGGTGCTCAATACCTATATCCTGGAGACGGCGCCTTACCTGCGAATCATCTCCTTCATCATCGTGGTGGCGTCGCTGGTGCAGATTGTCGAGATGGTGGTGAAAAAAATAGCCCCCGTGCTATTCCGCCAACTGGGCATTTTCCTGCCGCTGATGACCACCAACTGCGCGATCTTCGGCCTGGCTATATTCCAGACCAACCGCGGCTATGATTTCCTGCAGGGCATCGTATTCGCCATTGGAGCGGGGCTCGGCCTGACGCTGGCGCTGGTATTGATGGCTTCGATCCGCGAAACGTCAGAGCTGTCCGACATTCCGGCCATCGCCAAGGGTACCGGGCTTACCCTGATCATCGCAGGCAGCCTGTCGCTGGCGTTCATGGGTTTCGCAGGATTGCTGTAGCCATGAGTGAATACATCATGCCAGTGGCATTTCTTGTGGTGGTGTTTATCGCTTTCGCACTGGTGAATCGCAACCGCTACAGAGGCTGTGCCGACTGCAGCGGTGATTGCGACAAATCCACTTGCGATAGGAACCCCTGAATTTCTGGTCGCATCCCGGTCCGGGCTAATATGTTTTTTTCAAATATCGCTTTACGATTAATCGTGGAGAATCCGTGACGGATAAGGGACAGCCATTTACGCCTGCTAAACTGGCAGGGCTGACACTGAAGAACCGGGTCATCAGGGCGGGGTGCTTCGAGGGAATGTGCCAGGGCGGGCAGGTTACCGATGAGCTGGTGGAACACCATCGCAGGCTCGCCGCCGGTGGCGTGGCCATGACCACGGTGGCCTATTGCTCCGTCAGCGCTGACGGCCGCGCTTTTGACCACGAGTTGTGGATGCGTGAAGCAATTGTCCCCGGTCTGAGAAAGTTGACGGATGCAGTTCATCGCGAAGGCAGTCTGGCTTCTATTCAACTGGGGCATGCGGGATTCTTTACGAACAAGGGGATTATCGGTAAAAGGCCTCTTGGCGCATCCGCGAAATGGTGCCTGTTCATGCGTTCTTACTGTCGTGAAATGACCCGTGAAGATATCGATGAAAAGGTGCATGATTTTGTTTCAGCAGCAGTACTGGCCAGGGATTCCGGCTTCGATGCCATAGAGATTCATGCAGGCCACGGTTACCTGCTCAGTCAGTTCCTCAGCCCCTGGACAAACAGGCGAAAGGACGCCTTCGGTGGTTCGATAGAAAATAGATTACGTTTTCCGGTAAAGGTTATTGAAAATACACGTGATATATTAGGTCCGGACTTTCCGATATTGGTTAAAATGAACCAAATTGATGGAATGAAAAATGGTATCTCAATACACGAATCGCAAATCATAGGACGGGCCTTTGAATTCGCCGGCGCCTCCGCTTTGATTCCCAGTTCCGGGTTCACTTCAAAGATCCCTTTCCTGATGTTGCGCGGAGATTTGCCAATCCGTGAAATGAGCCGTAACCAGGAAAGTTCACTGGATCGTCTGGGCCTGAAAATATTCGGACGGTTGATGGTGCCTGAACACGCGTATCGGCCGCTGTTCCAGTTGGACGGCGCACGCAAGATTCTCGAGGCGGTCGATATACCCGTGATCTATATTGGTGGTGTGGAATCGCTGGCTGCCATACGGCAGGTGCTCGATGATGGGTTCAGCTTTGTCCAGGTTGGCCGGGCGACGATACAGGACCCGGAATTCGTAACGAAGCTGGAGGCAGGCCTGATCGAGCGTTCGCCGTGTGACCACTGTAACCGCTGCGTGGCAGCAATGGATGCGGGCGGGGTGTACTGTGTTTCCAACAACGAAGGATTTCTGGGTCAGGGAGCAGGGAGTTAGACACTGTCGACCATGATATGCAAAAACTGTGACGAGCAATTGATTGCCGACGCCCACTTTTGTCAATGCTGTGGCCAGTCGGTCAAGATGTTTTCCCGGCCCTGCCTCGAAATGGCTCGTGAATTGCTGGCTGAAACGCTGGATTGGGATGGTCGAATGGCCAGGTCGGTCGGATTGCTATTGACTCGTCCGGGATTCCTCAGCCAGGAGTATATTCAGGGCAAAAGGGTGACCTATACGTCACCGGTCAGGATGTACCTGGTGATCAGCCTTTTGTTTTTCCTCGTTCTGCCAATGATCCTGCCTCCTCCCGCCAATGTGAGCCCGGACCACAAGCAGCTGTCGGTTGATCTCTATTCCAAGGGCATGTTCGTCATGCTTCCGGTATTCGCGCTGTTGCTGAAACTGTTTTACCGGCGTGTTTTCTACTGGGATCACCTGGTGTTCACTGTTCACCTGTTCAGTGTCAGTTACATTGGTTTTGCGGTACTGCTTTCCATCGAAACCCTGGCAGACCGCTATTTTTTTGTC
>JAOUCS010000198.1 GCA_029859645.1 Lysobacterales bacterium
CCCTGATCAGCGGCAACGGAACACTGGAAGTGGGAAAAGGCCCGGTTCGAACGGGGGTCACCTCAATCCACCCCAGGGGCAAGGACTCCACCGACCCGGTGTTTGCCGGCTGGTTTACCCTCAACGCCTCCGGCGAACTGACGGGCACCACCTGGCTGGAGGAACGCGGCCTGGTAGATGGCCCCATTTCCATCACCAACACGCACAGCGTTGGGGTAGTGAGAGATGCCTCTGTCGCCTGGATGGTCAGCAAGGGCTGGGCTGCCGACTGGCATGCACCGGTGGTCGGCGAGACCTATGACGGGGCATTGAATGACATCAATGGGTTTCATGTACACCCGGAACACGCCCTGCAGGCCATGCAGTCAGCGCAATCCGGCCCGGTCGAAGAAGGTGCAGTAGGTGGTGGCACCGGCATGGTCTGCAACGGCTTCAAGGGTGGTATCGGGACAGCCTCGCGCCGCTTTGAAGTGCTTGGGGAGCAATACACCGTTGGGGTGCTGGTGCAGTGCAACTACAACTGGAGCGGTGAAGATCTGCGCCTGGGTGGAATACCTGTCAGCCACCTTTTACCGGTCGGTGAGCACTGCTTTACGGACCGCTCGATCGAGCGACACGTCGACTGGTACCCCTATTGCGATGACGCCGCAGCAGCAGTGACCCAAAAAACCCGTGATGGCTCGATCATCATAGTGGTTGCCACCGACGCCCCGCTGCTGCCACACCAATTGATGCGGGTCGCCAAGCGTCCCTCCCTGGCCATCGGCAGGCTGGGCAGTTTCAGCAGCGATGGTTCCGGGGACATCTTCATTGCTTTCTCAACCGCCAACCCCGGTCAGATCAGCGAGAACGAGATGTCTTCCGTCACCCTGTATCCCAACAATCAGCTGTCTGCGGTTTTCAGGGGTACCATGCAAGCCACTGAGGAAGCGATTGTGAACGCCATGGTGGCGGCGGATACCGTGATTGGCGTGGCGGGATTTCGAGTGAAAGAGTTGCCGGAAGACCAGGTGCGAGCCCTTTTCAGGCAGTAATTTCAATCCGGTTGTGACTGTTCTCAATTCTGATCGACATTGAGGACCTGGTTCCCGGGCGGGCGTCTTAATCGATGCTGACCACGATTTTGCCCCTGGCATGCCCTTGCTCCGAATACCGGATCGCATCGGGGGTCTCGCTTAGTTTGAATAATCGGTCGATCACCGGAGTCACTTCACCGGCTGCCATCAGGTCAGCAAGGGTGCGCAGGTCGTCGACATCCAGCCTGGCCAGGATCATCTTGAATTGCTGGTCGACAAAAGGCGACAAAAGCATCGCCTTGATCGGCCTGACAAGAGGCCCCAGCCAGTTACCGGGAGGCCCGCCGACGATAACCATTCTGCCTTCGGGGGCTAATACCCCCCGATTCTCCAGCAGTGAACGGTTGCCGACCATATCAATAATGACATCGTATTTCTGCCCGCCCTGGGTGTAATCCTGGTTTTTGTAATCAATGACGTGGTCCGCCCCGATCGACTTGACCATTGCGAGGTTGCGGGTACTGCAAACACCTGTGACTTCCGCACCCATTGACTTGGCGATCTGTACCGCAAAGGTGCCCACGCCACCCGAAGCCCCGTTGATCAGAACTTTCTGTCCCTGCTCCACCTTGCCGTAATCACGAAGTGCCTGTAAGGCCGTTATCGCCGCGACGGTGACTGAAGCGGCCTCTTCAAACATCAGGTTTTCAGGCATGTGCGCCAATGCACGATCTTCGCGGGTAACGAGGTATTGACCGAAGGCCCCTGCACCTCCGCCAAACACGGCGTCTCCGACTTCGAATTTACGGACTTTCGCGCCCACGGCCTCGACTTTGCCGGCGAAATCGACGCCCAGCCGAATGTCTTTGGGCTTTCCCATGCCTGTCCCCAGGCGCATGATGTAGGGTGAACCTCTCATGTAATGCCAGTCGAGCGGATTTACGCCCGCCGCGTGAACTTTTACCAGGATCTCCTCGTCATTGATGGCCGGCTTTTCGATCTCTTCGAGAGTCAGAACATCCGGGGAACCATAGCAGCGATAAACAATTGCCTTCATCGTTTCTGCACTACCTCCTGGCGCTGGAGCAGGCCCGCAAGGCCTATTGTAGCTCAGTGCAATGGCAAGGACAGTCAGGCCGACGATAACGAGTACCAGCAAGGAACCGAGAATTTTATAGCGCAGTTTCATGAGCTCACCTCTGCGGTTTCTATGGACCGGCGCACTCTTCGCACCTACACTCGGAGAACACTTGGATCGGTTGCTTAGAATACATGTTCAGAAACAGACTTTCAGCGCTCGTCGTAATCACCCTGCTCGGTTCTGCCCCCCTGGCAGCCACCGATAACGAAACAGATCACCTTCGCCAGCAAGTAGAGGACACCGAAAAAGCCTTTGCCGCAACCATGGCCAGGCGCGACCATGCCGGGTTCATGAAATTCCTGTCCAGCGAGGCCATTTTTATTTCGGGTGAATCTGCGCTACGCGGAAAGCAGCAGGTGGCGGATGCCTGGGCGGCCTATTTTTCAGGTCCGGACGCACCGTTCTCCTGGCAACCTCAATCGGTGGAGGTACTCGATTCCGGCACGCTTGCACTGAGCAGCGGTCCGGTCAAAAACAGCCAGGGAGAGGTCGTGGCCACGTTCAACTCGATCTGGCGCCAGGAAGCCCCCGGCGAGTGGCGAATCGTGTTCGACAAGGGCAGCAGGGCCTGCCAAGAACCGGCAGTCGAAAACTAGCGGTCGAGCTCCTCCGGTGACCAGGCATCGATTGCCAGGGCGTGGATGTCCAGCCGCATCATTTCGTCCAGGACGCGGTAAATCATGCGATGGCGCTCGATCATGGCCTTGCCTTCAAACGCCTCGGCAATAATCAGCACCCGGAAGTGACCCCGGCCATCCTTCGCCCCTTCATGCCCGGCATGCAGGTAACTTTCGTCATCCACTCCGAGAGATTCGGGCATGAAGGCATCCCTCAAGCGGCGAATGATTTCATTTTTACGTTCCTTGGGATTCATAACGGCATCACCCGTTTGAAAGGAGTAACTTCCACCGATTCATAAACGCCGGATTCCACGTAGGGATCCGCATCGGCCCAGGCCTGCGCCTCCTGCAGTGATTCGAACCCGGCAACGACCAGTGAACCGAGAAATCCGGCGGGACCCGGATCTTCCGCGTCAATGGCCGGTCGCGGTCCGGCCAGCAACAAGCGCCCTTCAGATAACAGCTGTTGCAGACGAGCCACGTGGGCAGGCCGCGCATCCATCCGGGCCTGCAGGCTGCCCGCCTTGTCTTTTGAATATATTGAGTACCACATGGATAAAGCTTACGTGCAGATTGGCGCATCGTAAAGAGCGTGCATACAGCTGTTTTAAGGCGTGCAGATGTGCATTAGAATAGCGCGCAGGCACTGCCAGTCAGAATAACCATCATGAGCGAAAGAATCGAAGTCCGTGTTAACGGGCCAAAACCCCGGCTGATCGAACACATCGTAGCTGTCATTGTCCGCGGCGGGCTGATCGCCTACCCCACCGATTCGGGCTATGCGCTGGGCTGGCGCACCGGTAATCGCAAGGCCCAGGACCGCGTGATTCGCCTGCGGCAACTGAACCGGCGGATTCATTTTACCTACTGTTGCAGGACACTTTCGGATGTCAGCCGTTACGCTCAAGTCAGTAACTGGGCGCACCGCCTGATCCGGCAGCTTACACCTGGTCCCTATACCTTCATACTCCCGGCAACCAGCCAGGTACCGAAGCATCACGGCCAGAAACGGCCGTCCGAAATCGGAATCCGGATACCCGACCACGCCGTGGTGCAGGCCATCCTGGAGACCATTGACGAACCCCTCCTGAGTTCCTCGTTGATCCTGCCCGGCATGGAAGACGAGATTTTTGACACCGAGGACCTGTACGACGCGGTGCATCGGGAAGTGGATGTATTCGTGGACGCCGGCTATTGTCCGCTCGAACCCACTACCCTGCTGGACCTGACCGAAGACTCACCTCGCGTGCTCCGCCAGGGACAGGGCGTGGTAGACTTCTAGCCACCCATGGAATCCGTCACCGACCAGCCCCAAACGGAAGAAAACCAGCCGGTGCAACAAGCCGAGATGCCCTTTGCCATCGTGCAGGGTCAGCCCTTCACGCAGGTACCCAAGGACCTCTATATTCCGCCGGACGCGCTGGAAGTATTCCTGGAAGCATTCGAAGGGCCGCTGGACTTGCTGCTGTACCTGATCCGCCGCCAGAATCTCGACATC
>JAOUCS010000199.1 GCA_029859645.1 Lysobacterales bacterium
TTGATGCCAATGGCTGCTATGGGTCGATAGCCGCTATCAGGCCCTTTATCGTGCTTATAGTCGTTGTTGAGCGGTGAGCGGAACAAATTCTGGGCAGCACCCTGACCGCTCTAATAGCTGGTAGCGGCCAGAATCGGTCATTTAATATCCTTCAGGACACCATGGTATTTCGCCTCAAAACCGCCTGAGTCCACAGATTGGGCTGTAGCAAGAAGGACTTGCACCCAGTCCTCAAATTGATCGTTCTGTTTGCTGTAGTGCCTGACTACCCACGCCTTGGCAAAAGCGTTTCCGAAATATATTTCGGCATTGTTGGAAAAAATGTTTTCAAGAGACTCTTCGCGATAACCGGACTCTACATGTTTTGCAACGGCTTCAAGCTGATCGAGCACACCTTGATAGTAAGCATCAAGCTCAAAAAATTCGGCAAGTGTAAGGTCCTGTGGATTTTCTATTGACTTGGCAAGTACCTTGGCAAACTCCTCACCTTGACGGGTTCCATCCACCGTCCGCCAGTTCTGTTGTACTGACGTGTCCAATTGTACTCTTGTGATTTCTGTTGACTGCCTAATCTGGGCAGCCACCAGCACCAGACCGCCGACCAGCACCAGGACACTTCCTATCTCAATCCATGACCGTGCATTTCCTGACATGTTTCTTCTCCATGTTGTCGAATCTTGAACAAGGATAGATCAAATGTCCGCGAAGGGTCGTTAGCGGCTATCAGCAAGTTTTCAAACAGCTTCCGCTATCAAGCGCACAAGAGATTTTCTGGATGCGAATCTCAGAAGAGACTTGTTCTCAGTTGGGACAGGAGCCGATCACAGCTCTTGGCGCAGCCTCTTACGACAGCTTAACTTGCCATTTTGCTTCTCGCTTCACTCAACCAAAAGAAAAGCATCGCAAGAATAAAGAAGGTGATTATGTCTATCGGACTTTCGCCTGAACCCAGTAATGGCTGATATTGCCTGCTTCCCAAGCCGCATGTGAACCAGAACCCCGTGATCAGGAATGTGTAACCTGCCAGTCTATAGACATTTTCTTTAAACCTGGCGGCGTTCTTCCACAGAATCAGAAAGTAAAACAACATTATCAGTGTGCCCCCAATCCCAAACAGCACGGGAACATGAGGCATCGGTCCATTGGCAAAAATGATAAAAAGATAAGTGCCGATCACTCCCAGGCCGAATTTCAGCAAAGTATTCCGATTGGCATTGGCGTGCATCAATATTCCAATTGCCGCGATCATGAAGCCAAATGGGACGCTAAAGGCCCAGGAAATAAAACAAAGCGATGGATAACTCCATAAGGTTGTTGGGAGATTGTCGGTGTCCAGTTGGCAGACGTAACCCGGGTCCAAACTAACGATTAGTCCCATAATGACCGCCCAAAGAATGCCGATCCAAAATACTATGATTCCCAGCTTGCTCATGATTGGAGTTCCAAATTTTTGCAGAATGGCATACTGCAATATCAAAGGCTAAACCTCTGCAGTCACCAATTCACGTGTAGAAAGTCACCTCTCGCAAAACACCCAACGAGTAAAGTGTTGGAACGTAAGGATCATCTTTGGATTGAAGTATGGGTCTGCATCTGTATCGCTTCTGTCCACTTTATCGATGTTAGACCAGCGGGTCGTTAGCGGCCCAAGTCGCCCTTTCAATAACTTATTCCGGTATTCAGCGCATCACAGAACTCTTCCAAGCGTGAATTGATTATCATGCCGGCTACGTTTGCAACGGGCAGTGTAATAGACTGTAGTCTGATTTGGGCCAAATTTCCGACGATGGAAAACGCTTACCTGCTGGACCTGTTGTGGATGTTGATCACCGCTGTGGTCGTAGTGCCGCTGTTTCAGGTCGCACGGTTGGGCGCCGTACCGGGTTTCGTGGTCGCCGGCCTGCTGGTCGGGCCGGCAGGCCTGGGCCTGATCGACAACGTCGACGAGATCATCCATTTTGCCGAGATCGGCGTCGTATTGCTGCTGTTTGTGATCGGCATCGAGTTGAAGCCTTCTCGCCTGTGGCTGATGCGCCGTCAAGTGTTTGGCCTGGGCACGGCGCAGGTTGTACTTACCGGCAGTCTGCTGGCCGCGGTGGCCATTTTCTTATTCGGCTTGCCGCTGCGTAGTTCCGTGTTGATCGGACCTGCGCTGGCGCTATCGTCAACCGCTTTCGTGCTACAGATTCTCAGTGAACAGCGCGCCTTGGGCACTGCCTACGGTCGGGCTTCACTGTCGGTTTTGCTGTTGCAGGACCTTGCAGTGGTGCCGCTGCTCGCATTAGTGCCGCTACTGGCCGTAACCGAGATGAGCGTGAGCCAGGAAATCGGCCTGGCACTGCTGGAATCCCTGGCGATCCTCGCGCTCGTGGTCGTTACCGGCCGTTACATCCTGCATCCGCTGCTGCACCGTGTGGCACGGGCCGGCAGCCCTGAGGCTTTTACGACATCGGCGCTGTTGATCGTACTCGGCGCGGCACTGGCTACCGAACACGCAGGTTTGTCGATGGCCATGGGCGCGTTCCTGGCTGGCCTGCTGATTTCCGATTCGGCATACCGCCACCAGGTCATCGCCGAGATTCAGCCGTTCCGTGGCCTGTTGCTGGGCGTGTTCTTCATGTCCATGGGCATGGTTTTGAACCTCGAACTGCTGTGGGCCAATCCGCTGGGGGCGATCGGGCTCACCGCGGTACTGATAGTGCTCAAAATTGTCATGCTGCTGCCACTGGCGCGCCTGGCGGGCCTGCCCGGCCATACTGCCGCGGCAGTGGCATTGCTGCTTGCGCAAAGCGGCGAGTTCGCGCTGGTCCTGTTTGCACTGGCGGCACAGAACGACCTACTGCCCACCGACATTTTCCAGTTTCTGCTCCTGATCGTGTTGCTCAGCATGCTGGTGACTCCGGCACTGGCTAAACTCGCGCAACGTCTACTGGCACGTGGTGATCTCAGCGAAGCCATGAAGCGGGTGGATGGCGGAGTAATTGAAGAAGAAGATGAAGTGCCGGTTGTTCTGGCTGGCTTCGGGCGTGTCGGCCGACGCATCGGCGAGATTTTTACTCGCGCTGCCATACCCTTCGTGGCACTGGACTCTGATGCCGCCCTGGTCGCCCATGAGCGCGCCTGCGGCAGCCCGGTTTACTATGGCGACCTCGGTCAGCCGGGCGTATTGAAGTCAGTAGGTGCCGCCAATGCCCGCTTGATTATCGTTACGCTGAACGATGCGGAACTCACCCGTAAATTAGTTGCTGCCTTGCGCACGCAGTACCCGAAAGTGCGGATCTTCGCGCGCGGTCACAATATCGAAGCCTGCCAGGCCCTTAACAGGCTGGGTGCCGCCGGCGTCGTATCGGAGAACGTGGAGGCAAGCCTGGAGTTGTCGCGCATGGCGATGGATGGCTTCGGGATCGAGGCAGGACGCAGTGCTGAGGTGCTCGATGCGTTCCGCAAGCGCTATAACGAACAAATTCACAACTCGCACGGGGATGTCGAGGATTGATGATCCATCCTGGCTGATTCCCGTGCATGTCCCTTGTCCCGGTATACGAATCATTCAGCATTGCTTAACGTATTTTTACGCCCATTAAGAGCATAGTAAGTCCCATCCGGGCACCCTTATACCTGGATCAGCGCGTGCCTTTTCTCACGCGCCATCGTCACCGGACGATGCTTGCAAGACGGTGTACATGTTTTCTCGCGCGGTGAATACATGGAGTTGTCGACCTTTCCCAATCCTCACGCCTTTGCCTCCATGCTGATGGTCTTGTTTGCCCTGGTGATGTATGCGAGCGAACGGATCCGGTATGAAACTACAAGCCTGCTGGTCTTGACTGGTTTAGCGCTTGGCTTTCATGTTTTTCCGTATCAAAAAGACGGTCAAAGTCTGCAGCCTTATGAATTTTTTCTTGGTTTTGGAAACCGTGGACTCGTTGCGGTTTGCGCCCTCATGGTTCTCGGGTACGGTATCGAACGAACGGGGGCTCTCGAGGGTGTAGGTCGCGGATTGGCTCACCTCTGGAAACGGTCACGTTTATTTGCGGTATTGCTCACCATGATACTTACCCTCGCGCTCAGTTCGTTCATCAACGATACCCCGGTCGTCATCATGATGATTCCCATCATGATCGGGCTCGCGACGGCGGCCATGTACTCAGCTGTTTACGACATCGTGGCAAATTCATTGCCGGTGGAGTTGGTGCTGGAGAAGGGATGAATACGGGTAAAAAAGGGGTCAGGTTAACTT
>JAOUCS010000200.1 GCA_029859645.1 Lysobacterales bacterium
GGCCGCACCCTGGATCCTCTTGGGCGACCGCTGGACGATCGGCCGGAGGTGGTCGGCGAGGCCTTGCCCATCTATGGCGGTATACTCAACCCCACCCGCCGCACGCTGGCAGAGGGCCTGATTCAAACCGGATTTCCGGCACTGGACGCCAAGGAACCGATCCCCCAGGGCATCAAGATTTTGTGGATGAAGCGGCCGGAGGAGAGCCTCGATTACGCCGTGGCTCGAACCCTGATGCGGGCGCGCTATCGCCGTCGCCGCGAGGATCCCCTCAAACCGCTAACTGTGATCTTCTGTGCGCTTGGTCTTACCCGCGATTCGATTCTGTATTTCCAGAGTATCCGTCACCGCATCGGGCGCACTGTTTACGTGTTGCACGGGGCCGCCGATCCCGCCATCAGCGCCTTGATCGCGCCTCAAACCGCCTGTCAGATTGGTGAGCGGCTGGCGATGGAAGGTGAGGAGGTGCTGCTGGTAATCCACGATATGCGCATCTTTTACAATGCGCTGGCCGAGGTGCGGGGTATTCAGGGCGCGCCTCCGGGCAAGGACAATTCGCCGGTGGATTTCTATTCCCAGGCCGCCCGCATCTATGAGCGCGCCTTTATCAAGGAGACTGGTAGCTTGACCGAAATTGTGGTGATGTCGGTGCCCAATCTTGACCACAGCGAAATTGGCGTCAACCTTACCAAGTATTCCACCGAGGGCCACATTCCCTGGTCCAATGGTTCGCTGGACTTCCTGGCGGCGTTGTCGCGCCTGAAGGGAGAGGCCTTCCATGCCTCGCGCAGTGATCACAAAGCACTACAGCGAGCGATCACCGCCGCTTACTCGCGCGCCCTGGAGGTTCGGGAGCAGGAGTCACTGGGGCTGAAGATAACGGCTTCCGTCGATCTGGCCTATCTGCGCTTTGCCGCCCTGTTCGAGGCATCAGTGTTGAATACGGACGAGTATCTCGAGGTCGACAAGGCGCTGGATCGTTGCTGGCATGCGCTGGGTGAAGTGCCGCCGGAGAACCTGGACATAGACGCCGCCATCAAGCGTGAATTCCACCACTATCGCGCACCAGAGACTGCCGGGAGCCCCTGATGTCCACCGGTCAGCGCTTGCGCCAGGTAAAGGAGGATATCGATCGCATTGAGCGTTTTCTGCCGGTAATGAAACGCGTATTGACCATGCTGCGGGTGGAGATTCGCACCTATCAGGAGCGCATCGAGGACCTGGAGTACCGACAGCGGCAACTGGAACTGCGCTGGGAGGCCCGCGGTGAACATGCACTGGGAAAGACCATCGAGGCCTCACTGGAAGCGGAGATTTTGATCCGCACCGAGAATCTGGTCGGTGTCGATATCGAGGAGGTTAAGGCGGTCAAGGCACACTGTCGCCTGAGCCAGGTTTTGATTTGCCAGTCGGCGGCGTCTGCCGCTATCAGTGACCTGGCGATAGAGCGGCTGCAGTTGTCGGAGCGTCTCAGGATAGAGCGCAGCAACGTCGCGCGCCTGGAGGACGCCGAAGAGGAGTTCGTGTTTTTAATCAACGGCAGCGAACAAGTACGCTTGCCGCCTCTACATGAGGAACTGGCGCGACTGGCCCGGGCCATGGATGAGGAAAACGGCATGGCCGCTTCCATCGCCCGTCTGCTGCGCGAGCGCGAGGCGGACAAACATCAGGAACTGGAGACATGGCCACTGTTGGGATGAAATTTGCCCTCGTGTGCGGTGCACGCGAGATGCGCGGCAAGGTGCTGGAAGTGCTGCTGGATCTGGGCGCGTTGGAATTGCATCGTCTCAGCCCTGTCACCGGGGGCCGTGCCCAGCGCCAGGCGCTGATCAGGCTTTACGAGAAAGTCCGGGAATGCAGCGAGTTGGATCTCCCCCAGGTGCCACCGGAAAACGTGCCGGATGACCTGGTTGGCCTGGCAGTCCGCCTGTTGGAAGAGACCGACACCCTGTCGCGGGAGCAAAATGAACTGCACGCCAGTGCCGAGCGACAACAGGTGTGGGGATCGATATCGCCGCGGCAACTCACTGAATTGGCGGAAGAGGGCGTCTACATTCAATGCTGGCGCACCGATGACCTGGAGAGCCTCGACTGGCTGAGACAGGAAGGTGGTTTATTGTGGCAGGGTCAGCGGAAACGCAAAAAGGACGAACTGATCTTTTTTACCCTCAGCCGCGACGAACCTCTGGCGCTGGACTGGGCCAGCAACCTGGCGCCACCGGATCAGGACCCTGCCTTGTTGCATCTGGAAATCAGCCGTCTGCAAGCGCGTATCGACGCACTGCGGGGCGCATTACGCTGGCTGGCCCGGAACCGTATCGATCAATTCGGCCGCCAGGTGGCGGCGCAGATCGACGCCCTGAGCATCGAGGCCGGGCGCATTCAGTCCCACGCCGACGAGCATGTATTCGTACTGTCTGGCTGGATACCCTCCGATCGACTGGATGAAACAGCCGAACGCCTTCGGGAACTCCCGGGGGTCAACGGAAGTTTTCGCGAACCACGACAGGAGGAAGATCCGCCGACCTTGACCCGATATGCCGCCTGGGCGCGACCGATTCAGTCGATCTTCGAGTTTATGGGCTACCGGCCCGGTTACTACGAGTACGACGCCGGTCATCTGATTATCGTGTTCTTCACGGTATTCAGTGCGCTGTTGATCAATGACGGTGGCTACGGCTTGTTAATGCTGGCCGTGCTCGGGCTGGGATATCGGCGTTTGTCCGGCTCCCTGGGAAGCGGTGCGGTGCAGCTCGGGTTATACGTGGCGGGCGCTACCGCGATCTATGGTGGACTAACCGGTTCTTTTTTTGGCATGCAGTTCGATTCCCTTGGCCCCCTACCGTTTCTGTCGCTGGATACCAACGCGATGATCAAGCTGTCCTTTGGCCTGGGCATTTTCCATCTCAGCGTCGGTCGGCTGATACAGGTTCGCCAACTGGGCTGGTCGGCGAAGATGCTCGCCGAGCTGGGCTGGCTCGCCATGCTCTGGGCAATCTTCCTCGGTATCCTCAATGTGTTTACCGGTAAACCGATTCCCGCCATCAGTGGACCCCTGCTGGGACTCGGCGCGCTACTGGTCGTGTTCCTGTCCCACACCGAGCGGGGTATTACCCGAGGCAGTCTCGCCGGTCTGGGTCTACTGCTGGGCAACGCCACCACGCTGTTCTCGGATATGATGAGCTATATCCGCATCATGGCGGTCGGCTTCGCCAGCATGAGCCTGGCGATGACCACCAACCTGATGGCGGAGCAAACCGGTTCCATAGTCTTTGGTGGTCTGATTCTGCTGATCGGCCACAGCATCAATCTGGGTCTGGGCATCATCGCCCTGTTTGTCCACGGATTGCGACTGAATACGCTGGAATTTGCCCGTCAGCTGGGTGTCATCTGGTCGGGGCGCGCATTCGAGCCCCTGGCTCGTTTTCAACTTCAAGGTATCGAGGAACGCTAGAATGGAAGAAATGGCGAGTATCGGCGCGCTGGGCTATGTCATGTGGGGGTTGGCGGCAGTGGGTAGTACCCTGGGCATCTATCGCGCCGGAGTGGCGGTGCAGGGAGTGTGGGCGCAACAGGCTCGCAGCCCGGACGGCAAGCTGTCCATGGAATACATTGCCTTTGCCATGTTTCCGGCCTCCCAGGTCCTCTATCCCTTTATTCCCCAGTTTATGAAACAGCATCTGTTCGAGGATCCGCAATATGGCTACCTCGGCATCGCAACCGGCCTGGCGACCGGGCTGATTCTGCTGGGCGCGGCCTACGCCCAGGGTTGTATCGCCGCAGCCGGGGTACAAATGGTGCATGAGACCGAGGGGCGGGCCAGAGGGCAGGCCTATAGCCTGGTGTTCCTGGTGGAGGGTATCGGCATCGTCGCCATCGGCATCCTGGTGGCGTTATTGCCCTGACAACAACACACTAATCAAGGCAGTGGGGGAAAGAGGTCTGGATAATCGCCTACCTTTCTTCCACTTACTGCGACCGCACTCGCCAGCCGACCCACCCACGGTTCGGCATACGTTCGGTTTCGGCTCCCTTGTCCCACGCCACCAAGAAAACCTGTTAAGTATCTTTGGCTTACTGGCGTAAATTCGTACAGTGCCCCTTACTCATAATCGGGTGGTCGAAGCGGGCCGCGTTCGGACGGTCGGCCGCTGCCGTTCAAGTCCTTCTGGGCCCACCATTTTTGTATAAATCATAGAGTTAGCTATAGAAAGAGCGTCCGACTATTCC
>JAOUCS010000201.1 GCA_029859645.1 Lysobacterales bacterium
GCATAATTTCCGGGGCTTTCGACTGATGGCGAGTGTACGTTATCAGTTCCATGAATGCACGATATAAGCGGTTGATTTATTTATCTTAATGGCCGTCTGGGCTATACTCCCCAGCCGCTTTTACGTCGATCCGGAATTACCCCTTCGCAGTCGCACCAGGGGAATTCAGCCAATGAAAGGAGTTCTACCGTGCTTGAAGCATACCGCGAACACGTGGCCCAACGCGCCAGCCAGAATATTCCCCCCAAGCCCCTAGATGCCGAGCAGGTTGCGGCACTGCTGGATCTGCTACAGGCCCCACCCGCAGGCGAGGAAGAGTACCTGTTGGACCTGATAACCAATCGCGTGCCCCCGGGTGTAGATGAAGCCGCCTACGTCAAGGCCGGCTTTCTGTCGGCCATCGCCAAGGGCGAGACCGAGTGCGGCCTGATCGACCGCAGCATGGCAATCGACCTGCTGGGCAATATGCACGGCGGCTACAACATAGAGACCCTGGTCGGACTGCTGCAGGATGAGGAGTACGCCGAGCAGGCCGGCGCGGAATTGAAGCACACCCTGCTGATGTTCGAGGCTTTCCACGACGTGGCTGAGTTGGCCGCACAGGGCAACGCCACCGCCAAGGCTGTCATGCAGTCCTGGGCCGACGGCGAGTGGTTTACCTCACAGGATGCCGTGCCCGAGTCCATCAAGGTCTCGGTTTTCAAGGTGACCGGCGAGACCAATACCGATGACCTGTCTCCCGCTCCCGATGCCTGGTCACGCCCGGATATTCCCCTGCACGCCCTGGCCATGTACAAAATGACGCGCGACGGCCTGGAGCCCGATGAACACGGTGTTACCGGACCCATGAAGCAAGTCGCGGATATCCAGGCCAAAGGTCTGCCGGTCGCCTTCGTGGGCGACGTTGTGGGCACCGGCTCATCGCGTAAATCCGCGACCAACTCGGTACTGTGGTTTTTCGGCGATGAGATCAGCGGTGTGCCCAACAAGAAGGGCGGCGGTATCTGTATAGGCGGCAAGGTCGCGCCCATTTTCTACAACACCATGGAAGACGCCGGCGCACTGGTATTCGAAGCGCCCGTAGACAACCTGGGCATGGGAGACGTCATTGAAATTCGCCCCTACGACGGCAAGATCCTGTCCGAGTCCGGTGATATTCTCAGCGAGTTCGAGCTCAAGTCCGAGGTTCTGCTGGACGAGGTTCGCGCCGGTGGCCGTATCAACCTGATCATCGGCCGCGGCCTGACTACCCGCGCCAGGGAGGCCCTGGGGCTGGGAGAATCTGACTTGTTCCGCAAACCCGAGCAGCCGGAAGATACCGGTAAGGGCTTCACCCTGGCCCAGAAAATGGTCGGCAAGGCCTGTGGGACCGATGGCATCCGCCCCGGCACCTACTGCGAGCCGCGCATGACCACAGTGGGTTCCCAGGACACCACCGGCCCGATGACCCGTGATGAACTGAAAGATCTGGCCTGCCTGGGTTTCTCCGCAGACCTGACCATGCAGTCCTTCTGTCATACGGCGGCCTACCCCAAGCCGGTGGATATCGATACCCAGCACAGCCTGCCGGATTTCATTATGACCCGTGGCGGCGTATCCCTGCGCCCGGGTGATGGCATCATCCACTCCTGGCTGAATCGCATGCTGCTGCCAGACACCGTGGGCACCGGTGGCGATTCCCACACCCGTTTCCCCATGGGCATCTCCTTCCCCGCCGGCTCAGGCCTGGTAGCTTTTGCCGCCGCCACCGGTGTAATGCCGCTGGACATGCCTGAATCAGTTATGGTGCGCTTCAAAGGCGAAATGCAGCCGGGCATCACCCTGCGTGACCTGGTGCATGCCATTCCCTATTACGCCATTCAGGAAGGCCTGCTGACGGTCGACAAGAAAGGCAAGAAGAACATTTTCTCCGGTCGCATCCTGGAAATCGAAGGTCTCAAAGACCTCACCGTGGAACAGGCTTTCGAACTGTCGGACGCGTCCGCTGAACGCTCCGCTGCCGGGTGCACCATCGCCCTGGACGAGGACACTATAGCTGAGTACCTGCGTTCCAATATCGTGCTGCTGCGCTCTATGGTTGCCGAGGGCTACGGTGATCGTCGCACTCTGGAACGCCGGGCCGTCAAGATGGAAGAGTGGCTGGCCAACCCGACCCTGATGAAAGCCGACGCCGATGCCGAGTATACCGCCGTTATCGAGATCGACCTGGCCGACATCAAGGAGCCGATCGTCTGTGCTCCCAACGACCCGGATGATGCGCGCCTGCTTTCCGCGGTCGCCGGAGACAGCGTGGACGAGGTATTTATCGGCAGCTGCATGACCAATATCGGCCATTTCCGCGCCGCTGGAAAATTGCTGGAGAAGCACAAGGGAGGTATTTCCACCCGCATGTGGATCGTGCCGCCAACACGCATGGACGAGCACCTGCTGATGGAAGAAGGCTATTACAACATCTTCGGTGCAGCCGGCGCGCGCACGGAAATGCCGGGCTGCTCCCTGTGTATGGGCAACCAGGCCAGGGTGGCCGCCAATTCTACTGTGCTGTCGACCTCCACCCGCAACTTTCCCAATCGATTGGGAGACGGCGCCAACGTGTACCTGACATCCGCTGAATTGGCTTCCGTGGGCGCTATCCTCGGGCGTTTACCAACGCCAGAGGAGTACCTGAAGTTCGCCAGTGATCTTGACGCAATGTCGGATGAAATCTATCGCTATATGAACTTCGACCAGATTGTCGAGTTTCAGAAAAGTGCGGAAGAAGGATCCCGTATCGCTGCGGTGGAGATTCAGCAGGTCAGCGCCTGACCGGCGCAAAATGGCGGGTGGTCGGAACATATTCCGACCATCATCGTCCCCGGACAATGCGGACTGGCGACCAGGGCTGACCTGTAGCGCTATCCCGGCATGCTCACCACGATTGCGGCACCGGTTAACACCAGGCTGGAGTAGCTTAATCGCAGGTAGCCGCTAGCGTTCGCGGCCCTTGCGGGGACGGAACTGACGCAGCGCCTGATGGAATTGCTGTTCACTGGCAGCATTTACCGGCGCTTGATAAGCCAGTTCGGTATATAAGCCGGTCAGTCTGTTGAAGGACTCTGCCCAGTCCGGGCACTCCCTGGAAATCCTGGCCGCGTAATCTGCCGCGGACTCACCCGCCTGTCGGGGATAACCCAGGTTCGCCAGGCGCTCACACACTTTCAGATACTCACGATCCAGTGGCCGTTGGGGACGGATCTCACGTCTGCGCAACAGGCTGATCGCCACGGGCAGCAAGACCAGCGCCCAGGCACCAATGAGAGCGGCAGCAAAACGCCCGGCGCTAATTTCACCGAATACATCGCGCAGCAACTGGAACTGAACCTGGCCGTCAAAACCCACCACCCAGCTCTGCCACTGGTAGGTGAGTGCGTCGTAGCGCAAGCGCAACTGGTTGATCCAGCGGATACTGCGATAGCGCAGGGGCGACAGGGGCGAGTCCGAGAGGAAAGTTCCCTCCGCAGCGACCGCCTCCTCCAGGCCCATCTCGATACGCTGTGGTGCCACCGATGCTGTCGGATCGACCCGGACCCAGCCCTCTTCCGGCAGCCACACTTCAGCCCAGGCATGGGCATCGAACTGATGCACAATGACAGTTTTATTTACCGGGTTGATCTCGCCGCCCTGGTAACCGGCCACCACCCTGGCGGGAATGCCTGCAGCGCGCATCATCACGGTAAAGGCGTACGCGTAGTGTTCACAAAAGCCGCGACGGCTATCAAACATGAAGACGTCCATACCATCAACATCAGGCAGCAGTGGTGGTTGCAGCGTATAAACAAAGGGTTCCCGGTTAAAGTGCTGCAACACGGCATCTACAAAGGCCTCGTCCGAGCCGGCCTGTGCGCGCAGGGTGCTGGCAAATTGCCGGGTTCTCTGGTTGTCGTTATCCGGCAGGCGCAACTCGACCTCGCGGCGCCAGTCGGAGAGGTCCGTTTCCAGTTGCGCTTGGGGCCATGACCTCACCTGGTACTGAAATTCATCCTCGATCATGACCAGTGAGTACAGTCGAAAATCCGGAGCAGCTAGAATGCCGGGGCGATCCGGTGTGGCGTAGCGCAAACCGAATAACCAGTTCTGCTGGGTGGGCTCCATGATGATGCTGTAGTTCAGCGGCTCACCCTTGGTAACTACCTCCTGCTGCCGTCGCTCCTTGGCG
>JAOUCS010000088.1 GCA_029859645.1 Lysobacterales bacterium
TAAGCGAGGCCGAACAGGCCACCTGCCTTGCCTTTGCCGCCCTTGGTCGAGCGCACGGCCACCGGCAAGATGGGTCGAATGTTGAGTTTGACGTTGTAGTTGGAGTTCAGGTACACGAGGCGGTTCAGCACCAGGTAACTGTAAGGGCTCCGCATCGACCAGAATACACTGATTTCGAGCGGGTCGGTTTCTGTCACTATCCGCGTCCGGGGCTCGGGCACACCACCCTTGACCCTGGGCGGGAAGATATTGTCATTGAAGTGAGTCCACAGGAATGCGTCTTGATTCATTGTCGGATTGTCCGTGACCGGCATTGGCGGCAGTTCTGGCACCGCGGGGTCGTGCGGCCAGTCCGTATCAATGCTTGCATTCAATTTGTCCATCAACTCCGGCGTAAGCTTCGGAAATTTATCCTCGGCCTGTGCGGCGAATGGCAAGAACAAAAACGCTGCAATGAGGACGGATACGACCGTCCTGGCAAGAGCGCTATGAAGCGTAAACTTGATTCTCATATTGAACTTTCCTCATTTGATCGTGAAATCCTACTTACATTATGCACTCATATGCTAAAGTTTCTGGCCTTTTTGGGCCACTTTCGGTTAATTCAAAACGCCTTTCCAGGCCCCGGTCCGCTCGCGCAT
The DNA here is from genome assembly GCA_029859645.1 of Lysobacterales bacterium. Lineage (GTDB taxonomy): Bacteria > Pseudomonadota > Gammaproteobacteria > Xanthomonadales > SZUA-36 > JAHEFT01. The sequence continues at coordinate 642 of JAOUCS010000088.1, forward strand.
CTCGGCTTTCATCGCATCCGGCAGCAGGTCGACCGGATCCTGGCCGTTGCGGATTTCCCAACCACCGCCCAGCGCCTTGTAAACCTGCACCAGGCTGGTGGCCACATTTCCCTGGGTCGCCGAGAGCAGGTCCTGCTGCTGGGTGTTGGCCGCCAGCGTGGAAATCAGGGTATTGAACGTGATCGATCCTTCCTGGTACTGGATCGTCGCGACGTCGACCGAACGCTGGGAGGCTGCCGCAGCGATGCGGTAGGCTTCGAGCTGTTCGTGCGAATTAAGGTAAGCGACAATCGTATTCTCGACATCTCCCTGTGCGACCAGCACGGTGTTCTGGTAGTCCACCAGCAATTGCTGGAAGCGGGCGTCCTGCAAGCGGACATTGCTCTTGAGACGGCCGTAGTTGAACAGGTCCCACTCGAACAGGCCGAACAGGCTCCAGGTCGTGCTGTCACTCTCGAACAGATCACCCGTGCTCAGTGCGCTGGTGCCAATCGACCCGCCGATTGTGAAATGCGGGTAGAGCTCGGAAACGGCAAAACCGATCTGGGCGCTCTGGGCCGCGAGTCCCCGTTCAGCGCTCCGGACATCGGGACGTCTGCGGAGAAGGTCCTGCGGCATCCCCAGCGCGACATTCGCCGGAGCCGTCGGAATCTCGACCCCGGCTGTGAACAGGTGGTTCAGATCGTGTGGCGGCTTGCCGAGCAGGATGGCGAGCGAGTTTTTCAACTGCTGCAGTGAGGTCTCCAGCGAGTAAACCGTGGCCTTGGTGTTGTAGAGCAGGGACTCGGCCTGGTCGACATCCAGTTCGCTGACCGCTCCGGCATCGAACTTCACCCTGGTGATCGTCAGGGCCTGCTCCTGCAGGCTGATGTTCTCGCGGTTCGCCTTGATCCGTTCCTGGAACGTCCGGATCAGGATGTAGTTCTGGGCCACCTGTGAAACCAGCGAGAGGACGACGCCGTCATAGTCGGCCACGCTGGCGTCGAGCCCGGCCGCGGCGGACTCGACCTGGCGGCTGAAGCGGCCCCAGAAATCGACCTCCCAGGCCAGGTTGAAACCGAGGCTGTAATTATTGAACGTGGTCCCGGATGCCTTCTGCCGGGACGCCGAACCGGTGACCTGCTGTTGCTGCGGGTACTGGTTGCCGATGGCAATGGCAAGCTGCTGCTGGGACTGCAGCACGCGCAGCCCGGCAGAGCGCACGGACAGGTTCTGTGCCAGGGCTGTCTCGACCAGGCGGTCGAGGTCGGGATCATTGAATGAGCTCGACCACCATTCCGGGTCCTGGGTCACATCCCCTGAAATCTCTGGCTCCTCGATCTCGAGCCAGGCGGATTGGACATCGACTTCGGGTTCTTCGTAATCAGGGCCAACGCTGGCGCAGCCACTGAGCAGCAGCGACAGGAGTATGCAGGTTCCTGCTAGCGGGCGTCGAAGCATCATCTCACTCCTCCCCTCCTCCGGTGCCGGTCTTCACCAGGACCGATCCGGTGGTACCCACGCGCAGTTTGACGCCCTCGGGTACTTCATCCAGGCGGATGCGCACCGGCACCCGCTGCGCCAGGCGGATCCACGCGAAGGTCGGATTGACGTTCGGCAGCAGTTCGAAACCGGTGGAACCGTCCTGTTGCGCGATACCCCAGCCGAGGCTGTCGACCACCCCTTCAAGCGGCTGGTCAGGATAGGACATCAGGGTGACGATTGCGCGGTTCCCTGCTTCTATGTCGGCGACAGCGGTCTCCTTGAAATAGCCGTCCACCCAGTAACTGTTGATATCGACCAGCGCCAGGGCTGGCTGGTTGGCAACGGTCTGGCCGCCGAGCCGCAGATTGAGATTGGTAACGTAACCGTCCACCGGCGCCGTGACCCGCGTGAACTCCAGGTTAAGCTCTGCCTGCCGGACGGCGGCCCGCGCTGCCCGGATGCTGGCGTTTGCGTCGCCGAGTGCCCCCAGGTTTGCCCGCGCCTCGGCCAGGCTTGCCTGCGACTTGAGCAGGCCGGCCTGGGCCTGGCCCAGTTCGGCGATGGCCACCTTGCGTTGTTCGACCGAGACGGCGTAGTTCGCTTCCGCGCGTTCAACGGACTTTTGCGATGTCGCTTTTTTCGGCAGCATTTCCTGCTGGCGCTCATATTCCGCCTTGTTCTTCTTGATGGTCGATTCGGCCTCGATGATGCTGCTCTGTGCCTGGTCTACACTGCGACGGGATATCTCCACTTCTGATTCGGCCACTTCGACCTGCTTCTGCCGGGCCTTGTAGCTGTCACCGGCCAGGTCGAATTGGGCTTTCGCCTGGTCGAGGGCGGCCTGGAAGGTACGCGGGTCGATCTCGAACAACAGGTCGCCGGCCCTGATGAACTGGTTGTCGGTGATCGGCAGGTTCACGATCGGGCCTGAAACCCGCGGTGTCAGCTGGATGATCTTGGCCCTGACCTGGCCGTTGCGGGTCCAGGGGTTGCTGGCGTAGTCCCAGTACTTGAACAGGACGAGCAGGACAGCAACGGCAACGATGACAATCGTCCAGAGATTTTTTTTGGGAATATCCATAAGCTATATCCTGATAAAGAAGGTTCCTATGATCACGGTGTAGATCACGGTTAATGCCACGAACACGAGCGGTGGATGGGAGAAATGGCGTGACAACCGGTATTTGTTCAGCAGGCGCGCCGTAATGAGAGTGGCGATGACCGCCAGCGTGCCGGCAACCAGCAGCGGCGGCATCAGGATCTCACTCAGCGCTATTTCGTGCGGAAATGGATTCATAATCATTCCTTCGACCGAACACGGCCCGGTTAAAATCGCTCCTCGTGCCAGGGGCCCCAATCGATGGCGCTGGCCGCTGCGGTGTATCCGACCAGTGACTCCGAAACGCCCCGGTAAGCTCCCAGCAGGCGGTAGAAGTCCTTCCCATCTTCCCGGCTGATCTGCTCTCCGGTCGAACGGTCCAGGATCTCCCTGATCCTTGCCTCAAGTCTCCGTGTCAGTTCATCCAGGCGGGTGCGGTAATCCTCCTGTCCAATTTCGGCCGGGGCGCTGCCGAGACGCTCAAACGCCTGCTGCAGGTTGCGTCGCCAGTCCATAGCCTCATCGCTCAGTGCATTCAACAGGCGTTGGTTACTCATTGATCTGCGCACCTCGACGAGTTCTTTAGTCCGGCCGGCCAGGTCCTGTAGCCTGGGGAGCAGTGCCTGGACATGCTTTACATCCGTACCTGGCAGCACCTTGATGTCGAGAAACTTTGCCCAGCCTGCAAGCTTGGTCGGAATACTCGAGACCTCTCGGACGTGGAATACCTTGCGCATACGTTCAAACCGGGTCTCGGCGTGCCGTGCATCGCGGTGCATGTCCGACAGCAGGCCACCAGAGCTACGGAAGTATCGATTGAGCAGACGCAGGAAGGATTTTTCCTGGCGAAGGTTGACCGGGAAATAGGCGGTGACCGCCAGCATCGAGAAAAGCACCGGGAACATCAGCACATTGGTGGCGACAACCATGAAGCTGTAAACCTGTTGGTTGTCGATCGATGCAATCGATACGAACATGGCCAGCGCGAAGGTCTTTGCCAGCGCCTGCTTAGGATCGGAGAGAAAATAGCAGAGGGAGAAGGTCGTGACGAACAGCAGCGTTCCGAGGCTGAGAAAACCGGAGAGATGGGGCAGCACCAGCATGTACATCAAGCTGCCGAACACCACGCCTGCCATCAGGGGTTTGAACACGGTCCTGAGTGTCACCATTGGGATAGACGCCATGATCATGCCGTAGACGCAGGCCATCGTCACCATGCTGGTGCCACCCGGGATGCTGTCCACGTAAATCCAGGCCAGGAAGGCCAGCCACAGGGTCAGCATGACCCGTATGACGGCGAGCATGCGATCCGGGTCGGGCCACTGCAGTGTGGGAAGAGCGGTGCGGGCAGGCACTGCTTCTGCCTCACCGAACCCGTTGGCGTTGCGTGTTGTTTCAAACAGTGTACGGGTCAGCTGGTCCAGCTGCTTCAGCCGGTCATGGAACACGACCACCGCGGCTCTCTGGAACTGTGACAGGGCCCGCAAGCCGGCCGCGTCCAGGGCCATATCGATTTCCTCCGGTTGGCGTCCAGGCGCCTGGCCGCTGATCATGCTTCCGATCCCGGCAAAGCGATTGTCGAGCTCAGCGAGGAATGAATCCAACCTGGTCGCCAGATGAGGAGTTTTCGATGCCTCGAGCTCGGCCAGGCTCTGGACGCTGGAGCCGATCACTGAAGTCAGCTTGCTCGTCTGCTCCTGGTAGAGGCGCCAGTACCGGCGCATCTCCCAGACTTCCTGGGTATCCGATTCCGCGGCATCCAGGAGTTTCTGGAACTTTGTTTGCGCCTGCAGCAGTTGCCCCTTCAGCGCCTGCGCCTGCCCGGGGTCGCTGTCCTGGCCGGGCTTAAGACCGGTCTGGCAGAACTGCCGCTGGCCGGATGCGAGCTGGCCGGCGACCGCGAAAAAGTCCTTGCGGCTGCTGACCGGCCAGAGCAGAGACGTCACCAGGCTGTAGACCAGGATGCCGAGTCCAGTCTCTTGTGCTCTCAAGACAGCAGTATCGAAGGCATTGACCGGGTCGGGGCCGGCGCTCATGCACAGCAGCACGCAGACGAAACCGCTGACGTTCCAGAAATACTGCTTCTTCGGACCGGTCATCAGGTAAGTGCAGACGCCAACATAGACGGAAACAGCCAGGATGAACAACCAGCGCTGCTGGGGAAACAGTGCGATCAGGCTGAGCGCGGCCACGATTCCCACAAGCGTACCGAACATGCGCATGGCGGCCTTGTTGAATGACTGACCGGCTGTCGAGAGGCTGACGAAAGCCACGGCGAAGGCGGCCCAGTAGGGGTTGCCCCAGTCCATCGCCAGCGCGATGCCATAGGAGATCACGATCGCCAGGGCGGTTTTGAAGGGTTCCCTGGCTTTCTCAGGCATTATCACCACGAGCCGCTTCTATTGTCTTGTCGACTCGTGTATTGCAATGGGGTCCCGCTCCTGTTCATTTGCGCCAAAACGGACTTCAAGGTAACTTATTGGATCAACTGATTCTGGCCTTTTTGGGCCAACAAGTCCATGCTGTTGCATGGGAATGCTTTGAAACGGTTCAGGACAAGAATTTGGCGCCGATTTATATAGTTACAGAATAGTTACAGACAGCAAAAAATGCATATTTCTTCCGATTCTTCAATGCCGCGTTTGATTCGCTGGGCCCACCCGCTGGGTTTTGCCGCATCGCTTAAGGAAAACGGCGTCCCGGTCGAGAAGTATTTCCGGAAGCAGGGGTTGCCGACCCTGTGTGAAGATCCGGATGTGTTTCTTCCTCTGCTGAAAGTCTGGTCATTTTGGGATGAAGTCGCCCATCAAGACGACCCCTTGCTGGGTTGGAGGGTCGGGCGGAATTTCGGTGGGCAACTGCTGAGCGGCAGCTTCCTGCAGCAACTGGAACAAGCCACCACACTTTATCAGGCGCTGCAGACATGTATCCGGCTGGTCAAAACGGAGGCAACGCACCTGCAACTGGGTATCCTGGAACGGCCTGACGATATCCTGTTTTACACGCACTACCCCGATTTGAAAGGCGCGCCCGGACACGCTATTTCCCAAGCCTACCAATTGGAGGTCTACCTGACGATACTGAGGCTCTTCCTGGGGCGGGACTGGCTGCCTGAGGAAATCGGCCACGAGACACCCGAAGTCCCCGCGACCCTTCACGATCACCTGCCGGTTCCGCGGATTCGAACGGACCGTCGCATGGGCTATATAAAGGTGCCACGCTCCTGCCTGCACGTAACGGCAAGGCAGAACACCGCGGCCATGAACACCGGTACACAAACAACCCATCCCCCGACCTATTCGGACCGATTCGACTACGTGGACACCCTCTCTTCGTTGATCAAAGCGTACATGTCTGATGGTTACCCATCCCGGAAACGGATGGCGAGCCTGATGGATACTTCGGTGCGATCCATGGTCCGGCAACTCGCCGCCCGGAATCTGACCTACCGGTCGCTGGTCGACACGGTGCGGTTCAACAAGGCCAGGGAACTGCTCAATGACAATGATGCAAGCATCGCGGATATCAGTGGCGCCACCGGATTTGAGGACCCGGCACATTTTTCAAGGATGTTTCGCCGTGTCGGCGGCATCAGCCCCACGAATTTCCGAAAGGTCAACCGGAGAACGCTGCAATTATGCGCAGAATCGCAACTGCACTGATACTTGGCCTCTTTTTATGCGGTATGGCGTTTGCCGACGATTGCCACCCGCCCCTGACAGCGGGCTGGCAGCAATACATCGTCGGCTACGGCAGCCTGATGGAAGCCAAGTCGAAACAGATGACCGAACCCAATGCCGGGGAAAGCCGGCCCGTGCAGGTTACCGGATTCAGGCGGGAATGGAACCTCCACGGCACCTTCCCGACCACGTTCCTGGGCGTGCGGGAAGACGCATCTGCGCAAATGGTCGCAGCGCTCTATCGCGCCGAACTCATCGAGGGCAAGATCGGCGCCGACGCCAGGGAATTCAGCTACTGCCGGGCCCCGGTCGATGCGGATTCGGTTTCCACGCTGGATGGATCGGAGTTGCCCGCCCAAAGCCAGTTCTGGATTTACGTCAACAAGCCGGAATTCCTGTCGTCACCGAACGACAGGCATCCCATCGTGCAATCCTACGTGGATATCTTCATCACGGGCTGCCTGGAAATGCAGGAACTGGTTACCAAACCTGATTTCAATTTTGTCGATCAATGCATCCTGACCACCAGCGGCTGGTCGAAGCACTGGGTCAACGACCGGCTATACCCCCGCCGGCCCTTCATGTATCAGAAAAGGGTGCTGGAAATCGATGAACCGCTGAAGCGGCTGCTGCCCGAATATTTCGAAGCCATCAAAATCGAATAGAAAGAAAAAAGGGGTCAGGTTAACTTTCCAAGAAAAAGGGGTCAGAGTGAATACTCTGACCCTAAAGCGTGCTCGCAAAAAGCAGTAAAACTAAATTTGGGTAGCTACGTCCTCAGCCAGCTTCTTCCGGCTGAACTTACTCTTGACTTTCTGCTTGGTCCGCGCGCGGAAATCGGCGATGTCCACGCCGATGGCATAAAGAGCCGGCACCATCAGCAGGGTCACGAAGAAGGCGATGAATACGCCCGCAACCAGTGACACCACGATCGGAATCAGGAACTTGGCCTGGATCGACCGCTCCATCATCATCGGCGTCAGGCCGACGATGGTGGTGGCGGTGGTCAGCATGATCGGGCGGAACCGGACCACGCCGGCTTCGATGATGGCCTCGAGCGGCTTCATGCCCTTCTCACGCAGTCGGTTGGTGTAGTCGATCAACACCAGGTTGTCGTTTACCACCACGCCCGCTGCTGCCGCGATACCGAAGTAACTGAAGATTGCCATGGTCATGCCCATCACGGCGTGGCCATAGATGGCGCCGACGTAGGCGTACGGCATGGCCACCAGGATCAGCAGCGGCTGCCAGTAGCTGTGGAATGCAATGGCCAGCATGGCGTACATAACGAAGAAGGCAACCAGGTACAGGCCCATAACTTCCTTGATGAAGCGGGCTTCGCCCTCAGCCTGGCCGACAGAACCGCGCTGGATACCCGGGTAGCGTTTTTCCCAGCCCTCGAAGAAGTTCTCTTCCAGGTCCGTCATGATGTCTTCGCGCACGCTGTCTTTGAGGTCGGCGGAAACGCGCGCCGCGCGATTGCCGTTCCAGCGCTGGATTCGCTTGATGCCGGGCGCGTAGTGCAGTTCAGCCACGGACAGCAACGGTACTTCACGCCCGTCTGCCGTGCGCACCCGGAAGTGTTTCAGGCTTTCGATGGAGCGGCGTGACTCGATCGGGTAATGGACCATGACCTTGACGTCCTGGCCTTCACGCGGCAGACGCTGAACCTCTTCACCGTAATAGGCCTGGCGGACCTGGCGGGTCACGTCGGACATGGTCAGGCCCAGTTTCTGGGCGCCGGGTTTCAGCTCGATGCGGATCTCTTCCGAGGCGCTTTCCAGGTTGTTGCGTACGTCATAGAGCGCGTCATAGGTTCGCAGCTGGTTTTCCAGGTCGGTGACTGCAACCCGCAGCACATCCAGGTCGGGGTGACGGATCGACAGTTCAAAGCCGGGGCCGTCGTCCCGGTGGGAGTACTGCACCGAAACACTCTTGGCGTCCGGAACATCGCCCATCAATTCACGCAGCCTGATGGCGGCTTCCTTGGCGCTCATGTCGCGGACTTCCGCCGGCGCCAGCTTGATGATGGCAATGACGCTGTCGCGGCGTGAACGGGTGTACCAATTCTCGATCAGTTTGCCTTCGCCATCTGTACGTGCGTCGACCTCGTCGACCAGTTCCTGCTGTGCCCGCTGCAACTGTGCCAGAACTTCCAGGGCGCGGCTGTACGGGGCACCCTCCGGCATGGTGACGTCAACACTGACCTGATCAGACTCGAATTCAGGCATGAAGGCTTTCTTGACCCAACCCGTGTTGAACAAAGCCATACCAACCACGAACAGGGTGATAAAGAAAGCAGCGGTCAGGTAGCGGCGGTCAACCGCGAACTGCCCGATTTTGCGGTAACGCTTGTGCGCGAAATGGATGATGCCGTCGGAAATCTTTTTCTGGAAATGGCCGAACCAGCCCAGCAGTTCGTCCTTGCGCGGTTTCATCTTGGACAAATGAGCCGGCAGGATCCACAGGGATTCGATCAGCGAGAACGCCAGGGCCAGGATCACTACCCAGGTGATATGGCGGGTAAATTCACTGGTGGAGCCGCTGAGGAACAACCACGGCATAAAGGCCATGATGGTGGTCAGCACACCGAAAATGACTGGCTTGGCCACCAGTTGGGCGCCGGCGATGGCGGATTCGACGCCGCCTTCGTGCAAATGGGCCTCGGTATGAATGCCTTCACCGACCACGATCGCGTCGTCCACGACGATGCCCAGCACCAGCAGGAACGCGAACGTGGACAGCATGTTCAGGGACACACCCACCGTGGGCATGAACACGAAGGCGCCGGCATAGGCCGTGGCGATTCCCACGGCTACCCAGAAGGCCACGACGGGCCGCAATGTCAGCACCAGGAAGATCAACACCAGGAACAGGCCGATACCGGCCGAGTTGCCGATGGTCTTCATCCGGCCCTTGAACTCATCCGCCTGGTCGGTCCAAAGGGTCAGCTTGGCGCCTTCGGGCAGGGTGTCCTGGCGTTTCTCGATCCAGTCGCGGATAGAGTCGGACGCCTTGACGATGTCCATCGTATCGGTGGTCATCACCTGCAGCAGCACGGCCGGCTCGCCGTTCAGCGTAGCCAGGATGGGATTGTCTTCGAATCCGTCGACTACCGTTGCGACATCGCCGACGCGAATGGTGCCGCCGTCTTCGGTCTGACGGATGATGATGTTGGCGAATTCGGCCTCGGTGTCAGCCTGGCTGCGCACCTTGAGCTGGTAGGTTCCCACCTCGGTGCGGACTGAACCCGAAGACTGGTTGATCGAGGTATTGCGGATCGCCGTGGCAACCTCGTTGAAACTCAGGTTGTAGCGGCGCAGAGCCTCTTCACTGACCTGCACTGAAACCTCTTCACGACGCACACCAAACAGCTGGACGACCGTAATGGCCGGCAGCACAGCGGCTTCACGGCGAAGCTTTTCTGCCAGGCGTTTGAGTTCCTGTTCGTTCAGGTCGCCATGCACCGCTACGCGGATAAACTCCTGCCGGTTGACCCACTGCCGCACCCGCGGCGGTTCGATGTCCCGGGGGAAAGAAGAGATGGAATCGACGCGGATCTTCACGTCGTTCATGAACTGGGTGAAATCAACCTGTTGCTCGGCCAGGATGTAGACCCCGCCGTAGCTTTCAGCCGACGTGGAGCGGACCCACTCGATGGAATCCATGTCGCTGACCGCTTCTTCGATGCGGGCCACGATCTGTTCCTCGACTTCCTGGGGGGCTGCGCCTGGCCAGGTTACTTCAATCTCAAGCCCGGGAAACTTTACCTGGGGGTCCATTTCCCGTTCGAGTGAGAAGAATCCAATGATGCCGGATACAAAAATACCGACCATCAGCAGGTTTGCGGCTACGGTATTCCGTGCCCACCATTCAATCAGTCCATTCATTGTTTAGTCTCTCAGCCGCGTTGCTGGCTTGGTATGGCTTCGACTTCCATGCCGTCTACCGCATTCGGCAAAGTGGAAGTAACGACACGGTCGCCAGGCTCAACACCGCTGGTGACCAAAACGCGTGCCTCTGAGGTTGAGAGTACCGTAACCGTGCGGATCTCCAGCCGGTTGTTTTCGTTGATGACGTAAACCTTGTCCTGGCCTCGCAGCGCCAGCCTGGGCATCACGAATGCGGACTGTTCAGATACGCCGGCGATCTCGGCGGCGACAAACATGCCAACGGCCATCGGCATGCCATCGGTTGCACCCAGTCCGTAAGGATCGACCACTTCTGCCGTGGCGTAGATCAGGCGGGTTTCCTTGTCTACCGCGGCGTCAATACGTACGATCTCGCCCTGCCAGTGATAGTCGCGGTCACCCAGGGTAGCCTTGAAATTGACATTGGGTGCTTCAGCCATGCCGTTGGACATGAAGCCCAGTGGCAGATTCAGCTCGACCAGTTGCCGGTCGGTCAGCGGCAGGCGCACTTCTACCCGATCAATGGAAAATACACGGCCCATGCTGGTGCCGGCAGCGACGAACTGGCCAATGCCCACGGTCCGCTCACGAACCCGTCCGCGGAAAGGCAGTTTGATTTCGGTGCGTTCCAGGTCCAGGCGCGCCTTGCGCAGGTCGGCCTCGGCTGAGCGCAGCATGGCTTCTGCCTGTGCGACCTGGGTCAGGTTCAGTGCGAAATTAGTCGGTTTCTCTTTCTGGCGGCCGCTGGCCCATTCGTCTTTCTTGATTTCATGGGTCGCGAGTTCACGCTCAAGCTGGGTCTGTGCGCTGGCCACTTCGGCTTCGGCGCGGATAACGGCCAGGCGGTAGTCGGTGTCATCGATCTTCAACAACAGTGTGTCCGGCAGAAACTCGGCGCCTTCGCTGAAATTCTCGGACATGGCGACGATACGGCCGGAAACCTGTGGTATCAGTTCGATCTCGGTTTTGGGCCGCACCTCACCCTGGGTGTTGACGGAAACGGTGACCATCTCAGACTGCACCTCGTCGACATACAGCGAAACCAACCGGGTTTCGTCTTCGTTCTTCTCCGGTTCGGGCTTTGCCGCCACCAGCACTTGCACGATGACGATGCCGCCGACCAGCACAAGTAATGGCGCCAAGACTCTGAATAATTTTTTCACTTTTTCAACCTCTTGATCGAATGTTGGTGTTCTATAGCTGTATAACACCACAAATTGGGACGGCATACATGGGTCATAAGTCAGGGTCTGTTAAATTCGCGACCAACCGAGTTTCCATCGCTCTTTGATCATTAGATGCATCAATCACTACATTTAGACGCACCGAATGCAAAAAAAGTTACGGCACAACCGACAACCTGCCCGGTGGTCTATAATTTCCAGCCTGTCAAACAAGGAGCGAGACGTGAGCGAATTGACTCAGTCACCCCAGTGGCAAGCCCTGCAATCCCACGCCTCTGAGATGAAAAAGACGCATTTACGCGAACTTTTTCAGGATTCAACACGGTTTGGGCGACTCTCTATAGACAAGCCTGAACTGGGAATGTTTCTGGATTACTCCAAAAATCTCGTCAGCGGGGAAACCATGATGCTGCTGCGGGACCTGGCCCAATCGGCCGGAGTCACGGAGCACGCGGCAAACATGTTTGCCGGAGAGAAAATCAATTGGACTGAAGACCGCGCGGTTCTGCACATCGCACTGCGTAACCGCTCCAGCCAGCCAATCAGGGTTGACGGCACAGATGTCATGCCCGGTATCAATGAGGTGCTTGCCCGGATCAAACAATTCACCAAGCAGGTCCGCTGCGGCAGCTGGAAAGGCGCCACGGGTAAAGCCATCACGGATGTCGTCAACATCGGTATCGGCGGTTCCGACCTGGGTCCGTTAATGGTCTGCAATGCACTGCAGCACTATGCGGACGGACCAGCCGTCCATTTTGTGTCCAACGTCGATGGCACCGACATCATCGAAACCCTGAAGCTTGTTGATCCCGAAACGACACTGTTCCTGGTCGCTTCGAAAACCTTTACTACCCAGGAAACCATGACCAATGCGCAGACGGCTCGGGACTGGCTGGTCGGTGCGCTGGGTCCGGAAGCCGTGGCTCATCACTTTGCAGCCCTGTCGACCAATGCGTCCGCAGTCTCGGAGTTTGGCATCGACACGGCCAACATGTTCGGTTTCTGGGATTTCGTCGGTGGACGCTATTCCTTATGGTCGGCCATCGGTACCTCCATCGCATTGCGCGTCGGTTTTGAGAACTTCGAGGCGCTGCTTGAAGGCGCACACGCCATGGACCAGCATTTCCTGCACAGCCCGCCGGAGCAGAACCTGCCGCTAACGCTGGCATTGCTGGGTATCTGGTACAACAACTTCTTTGGTGCCCAGACCCATGCCCTGCTGCCGTATGACCAGTACCTGAGCCGCTTCGCCGCCTATTTTCAGCAGGGCGACATGGAAAGCAACGGCAAAACCGTTGACCGCGAGGGCCGGCGGGTCGACTACGAGACCGGCCCGATCATCTGGGGAGAACCCGGCACCAATGGCCAGCATGCGTTCTACCAATTGATTCACCAGGGCACCAAGCGGGTTCCCTGTGACTTCATCGGCTTTATAAATTCACTGAACCCCGTCGGTGACCACCACGACAAGTTAATGGCCAACTTTTTTGCACAAACCGAAGCGCTCGCCTTTGGCCTTTCGCCGGAAACCGTGGAACAGCAACTCAGGGCTGGCGGTGCCTCCGAGGAGACCGTAGCACTGCTGAAAAACCACAAGTCTTTCGAGGGCAACCGGCCCAGTAACAGCCTGCTCATCGACCGGCTGACACCCCGGACGCTGGGTTCACTGATCGCGCTTTATGAGCACAAAATTTTCGTACAAGGCGTAATATGGAACATTAACAGTTATGATCAATGGGGGGTTGAGCTCGGCAAGGTGTTGGCAAAAGCCATCCTGCCCGAGCTCAGGCAAGGCAAACCCGGCGAGCACGACTGTTCTACCAGGGGATTGATTTCGCACTACATTTCGAGGCAACAGGCCCAGGAAAAATGACCATTCGAACTGATTTCGAACAAGACGCAAAGGCCGTTTTCAAGGCCATGACCGACCCGGAGTTTCTCACCGACAGGAATCTAGCCCTGGGAGAAATCAGTTCCGAATACGAGGTCAGCGAAGGCGGCGACCGCACCACCCTGACCGCCGTTCGCGAGGTCAGGCGCGAATTGCCGGGGGTGCTGGCCAAGTTATTTGACCCGGTCAGCGTGATGGATATCACCGAGAACTGGCAGGCTCAAGGGGACGGCTGGACCGGCGAATGGTATCTGCAGGTCAGGGAACAACCCGTCACCGTTACCGGGCAGTTCCAACTGGTGCCCTCCGAAACGGGCTGCAGCTA
>JAOUCS010000089.1 GCA_029859645.1 Lysobacterales bacterium
AATCAGAGACCCTGCGGATGGCCGATACAGGGGCCGAATAATCGAAGCCCTTGGCAGTTGTCCAGGGGCGACCCTGTTTCTTCGCCTGGTTTTGCAGATCCCGCCGGGTCAGGTCAACACCGACTGCATAACCGAACACAGCCTGCAGCGCTGAGCCGGGCGAAAGATTCACGCCGCCCGCGGCCAGCGCGATAACCAACTCGACTTCGTGGTGCAGATTGGCTGTCATCGGCGGGTAAGGAACTTCGGCTCCCCTATTTACAGCGTCCCTCGGTTTGCTGAAGAAACACGGGGGTTCACGCAGTGAGGATCCCATTTCACGCGCATGTTCGCGGTAATTGCTGCCCACACAATATATCCGGTTGACCGGATACCGCGCGTCCGTACCCGCCACTGCGATGGTGACGATGCCGGGCGCATCGAACACCAGGGCATCCGATGATGCGTTACTCACTGTCATACCAATTTACGAATGCCCGTGGCTTCCCTGATTTTGTCAAGAAAGGGGGTCGCGAATGCCCGCGCCCTGACTGCGCCCTCCTGCAATTCCTGCTCGATATGCTCCGGCTCGGCAATCAACGCCTCGTAGCGCTCGCGGGCCTGGATCAGTTCGTCATTGATCAGTTCGAAGGTCTGTTGCTTGGCCTGTCCCCAGGCAATGCCTTCCCGGTAGGCCTCGCGCATGTCCGCCCGCTGCTCAGGGCTGGCAAATGCCGCGTAGATGGCATACAGCGCAGAATCATCAGGGTCTTTCGGCTCGCCGGGCTCGAGCGAGTTGGTGACAATTTTCATGATGGCCTTGCGCAGTTGCTTCTCCGGCAACCAGAGCGGAATCGTGTTGTTATAACTCTTGGACATCTTGCGGCCGTCCCTTCCGGGCAGGACAGCGACATGCTCTTCGACCACTGCTTCGGGCAGTCGGAAGAGTTCTGAGTAATGATGATTGAAGCGCTGGGCTATGTCCCGGGCCATTTCCAGGTGCTGCACCTGGTCTTTACCGACGGGCACATGCGTGGAGTTGAACATCAGGATGTCTGCCGCCATCAACACCGGGTAGCTGAACAGGCCCATGGTAATAGCGAAATCAGCATCTTCGCCGGCGTCCAGGTTTTCCTGCACGGCGGCCTTGTACGCATGGGCCCTGTTCATCAGGCCCTTGGCTGTGGAGCAGGTCAGAATCCAGGTCAGTTCCGGTATTTCGGGTATATCCGACTGGCGGTAAAACACCGCCCGCCTGGTATCCAGCCCCAGTGCCAGCCAGGTGGCGGCAATCTCCAGCGTGGACTGTTGCATGCGCTGCGGGTCCTGGTTTTTGACCAGTGCATGATAGTCAGCCAGGAAATAGTAGGACTGCACATTTTCATCGTGGCTGGCCTCGATGCAGGGCTTGATGGCGCCCACGTAGTTACCAAGATGAGGCGTACCTGTCGTGGTGATGCCCGTCAGGACCGTTCGCTTGCTCATAGGGAAGTTGTCTGCTGATTCATTGAGATCGCTTATTTTACGGGAACCGGCCAATGACTGTATACCTGGCGTCTGCAATCAAAGTCACTGTCCGCTGCCTGCCTGTCCCCGACAGCGCCCCAGGTCGCTGGTCTCGAGACGGGCAGAGCCCGAGCCGCCGGATAAGCCCCGGATACAGGCCACCATGTCCGGTGAACTTTTACGCAGCGAGCGGCTGACCAGAAAATCCGGGGCAGCCATTTCGGGCTTGATCCGGATTTCATAGTCCATCAGCAGGCCATCGGGGGTTTCGATGAACTGCCAGCTACCCTCCATTGCCTGCAGATTCCCCTGAACCAGTTTGAAGCGGATAGCCCGGTAAGGCTCACGCAGCGACTCGTAGATAAAATCCAGTGTCGGCGCAGGCCATCCCTGCTGGGTGACCTGGTGCAACAGGGCGCGTTGACCGCTGTCTTCGATCACGTCGCAGCTCTGCAAACCGTCAACATAAAAGAAGGTCTTTTCACAGGAAACTATCACCTCCCAAACTGCTTGCGCTGATGCCCTTGCCAGCGCCTGTACACGAACCTTTCCACCCGGTAAATCCGATTCTGATTCCAGCACCAGCACCTCGCCCTCCCGCAGTTTTTCAATATCCGCGGCAACAGGCCCCTGGAAGCAGGCAGAAAACATAAACAAGAACAGGAAGCGTTTCATCGGAGCCACAGTATAATGGGCCGATGAACTTACGTGCTCTTCAATATTTCGTCAAGCTGGCCGACCTGCGTCATTTCAGCAAAGCCGCCGAGGCCTGTTTTGTCAGCCAGCCTACCTTGAGCACACAGATCAAGAAGCTGGAAGAGGAACTGGGCGTTCAACTGGTGGAACGTTCTCCCAAGAACATCATGCTGACACCTGTTGGCGTCGAGATTGCTGAGCGGGCCAGGTTGGTGCTCAGTGACGTAGACCAGATGAAAGCAGTTGCGCGCCGCAGTGGAAATCCGGCTGATGGCGTGCTGCGCCTGGGCCTGTTTCCAACCCTGGCGCCTTACTTTCTGCCGCACGTGGTGCCCAACCTGCGACGCCAGTACCCCAACCTGAGGCTGCAACTCGCCGAGGAAAAGAGTGAAGATATCCTGCGCATGCTGCGGCAGGGAGAGCTGGATGCAGCCATGCTGGCTCTGCCGATCCATGACGAGGGACTGGAAATGGAGGTGCTGTTCAAGGAGCCTTTCGTGCTCGCCCTGCCCGGGCAGCATCCGCTGGCCTCGCAGCCGCGAGTCGGCCTGGATGATCTGAACGGCGCCGAGTTGTTGTTACTGGAAGAAGGCCATTGCCTGCGGGAACATGCGCTGGAAGTCTGCGCCCTGGCTGATGCGCACGAGCGCGTGGACTTTCACGCCACCAGCATGGAGACACTGCGTCAGATGGTTGCGGCGGATGTGGGCATCACCCTGATGCCCATAATGGCAGTTAAACCACCCATCGCAGCGACCAAAAATCTGGCCATCCGGTACTTTGATCATCCCGTACCCAGCCGGACCATCGCCCTGGTCTGGAGGATTAGTTCAGCCCTTTCCGGATTTTTAAAGGAAGTGGCTCAGTGCCTCAAATCACTGCCGCCAGACCTGCTCAAACCCTAGTATTCAAGGCCCTCCAGTAACTCCTGCCCGTCATCCGGACCTTCCGGAATCTCTGCGAAAAGTGGTGTAGAAAGGTAGCGCTCGCCGGTATCCGGAAGCATCGCAAGGATGACAGAACCCGGATCCGCATTTTCGGCGACTTTGATCGCTGCAGCGAAGGTGCCACCGGCAGAAATTCCACAGAAGATCCCCTCGCTGACGGCCAGGGCATGCGAAGTGTTGATGGCTTCATCGTCCGTCACCAGGATATTCTCATGGGCTACGGAACGATCGAGGGTTGCCGGTACAAAATCTGGTGTCCAGCCCTGGATCTTGTGAGGCTGCCACTCTTTTCCTTCCAGCAAAGCTGCTCCGGCAGGCTCGGTAGAAATTATCCGGACGTCCGGCCGCGCCAGCCTTATCATCTGGCCGGCGCCGCTGATCGTCCCGCCGGTGCCGTAACCGCTGACAAAATAATCCAGCCGCCTTTCCGCAAAATCGCTCAGAATTTCCGGCCCCGTGGTATTTCTGTGGAACGCCGGATTGGCTTCGTTTTCAAATTGCTGCGTCATGAACCAGCCGTGCTTGGCTGCCAGCGCTTCGGTGACGCGCACCATGCCGGTTGCCCGCTCAGCCGGCGGAGTCAGAACCACTTTTGCCCCGAGAAAACGCATCAACCTGCGTCGTTCTATTGAGAACGATTCAGCCATGACAGAGACAAAAGGGTAACCCTTGACTGCACAAACCATCGCCAGCGCAATACCCGTATTGCCGGAGGTCGCCTCGATCACGGTTTGTCCGGGTTTCAGCACCCCTCTTTTCTCGGCATCGAGAATGATACCCAGCGCCAGGCGGTCCTTCACCGAACCCAGCGGGTTAAACGCCTCCACCTTGACGTACATCTCGACGCCTTTCGGAGCGAGTTTATTGATCTTGATGATCGGGGTGTTACCGATTGTCTCCAGGATGTTGTTGTATATCATGTGTGAGTCCTTGCCTTTTTCTTCATTCTATACCGAAGGATGCAATAATTCTGTCAGGCTTGCACCCCGGGCCAGCGCAGGCGCATTGCGGTGACGGCCGGTTGCCCGCCGGATAAAAGCTTCTTTGGCCGTCCAGCTGCTCGAAATCAACCCCATGCCGAAGCGGCGTAACGGGCCCAGCTCCTCCGGAATGAAAATACCGCGTATGCTGTGCATACCCCGCGCCATCACTTCCGCTTCCGAGCGCCGCCAGCGGGCATATTTTTCCAGAACCTTTTCGCTGGCAAACGGCACACCTTCGCGGCGCGCGGCAATCAGCACTTCTGCCAGCCCGGCCGCATCCAGCAAACCCAGGTTGACGCCCTGGCCAGCCAGCGGGTGCACCGCATGGGCCGCATCTCCGATCAACACGGCACGCTTCGCCCGGTAGGTCTTGCTGAGCCGCATGGTCAGTGGAAAGGCCGCGCGCGGCCCGCAACTGACCGGTTGGTCCGGCCAGTGGCCCTCTCCCCCGGACGCTGCCTGCCCCAACTCGGCCAGGAAGGCGTCATCGTCGAGCTCCAGCAACCGTGAGGCTCTGGCTTCCGGCAACGACCAGACAATTGAAGAAGCGCCATGTTCAAGCGGCAGAAAGGCCAGCGGACCACCTTCCAGGAATCGCTGCCAGGCCAGCCCTGGATTAGGCGTTGCGGTCTGAACGACAGAAACCAGCCCCTGCTGGCCGTATTCCCAGAAATCCTGCTCAATGCCCAGCAGGCTTCTGACACCTGAGTTGATCCCGTCTGCGGCAACCAGCAATCGGCAAGCCAGTTGTTTGCCGCTGGCCAGGCTAAGCAATTGTCGGTCCGGTTCGCACTCCAACCCGATCAATTGGTCGGGGCAATGCAAGCGGGCCCCACCCATGGCGAGCAGCGACTGCCAGAGCGTCCACTGGACCAGCTCGTTCTCAACAATGACGCCGAGCTGTTCGAGACCGAATTCGGCCGCATCAAACTCCATCACCGTGTGCTCGTCCCGGTCTTCAACCCGCATTCGACCGTAAGGCGCATGGCGAAGCCTTTCAATCTGCCGCCAGGCCCCGGCTTCGGCCAGGATATCGATCGAACCGGGGGACAACGCCGAAACCCTCAAACCCACATCGCCGGATCCGTCAAAAGGCTGTGGTTCTTCGCGTTCCAGAATGGCCACGGAGAACCCGGCCCTGGCCAGCAAACAGGCTGCCGCGGCGCCCACCATGCCGGCCCCCACTACGGCGATATCGTAACTGTCGATGGCCTCGCGCTGCTTCATAGTGATTCACCCGCAGCCAGTCGCGGAATCCGTCCCCGGAACCCCATCGCCCGCACCGCAAGCTGGCGGCGCAGAGAAGGGATAAATGCATGAGCGAGCAGACCCAGCGTGCGGGCTGTTCCGGCCAATGGACTGGGATTTGAGTAGAGCCGGGCCAGGCCGTCCGAATAGGCAATCGTGCCTTGCTGGTCCTTTTTTCGCCAGGCACTATAGTGTTGTAACAGCCTGATGCTTCCTGGATCTGCTTGCGGACCAGCCGCCCTGGCCCCGGCCAGCAATTCGGCCAGCACGGCTACATCCCGTAATCCAAGATTGAAACCCTGGGCGCCGACCGGATGAATGGCATGTGCCGCGTTGCCGAGAATAACGGCCCGCGGCCTGATGTCTTCGAGTGCGCGGACCAGGTGCAATGGATAGCTGCTGCGCTTGCCGATCTTCAGGAAACGGCCCAGGTGATCGCCAAACCGGCGCTGCGCCAGTTGCAGGAACTGTTCAGCAGGCAACTCCATCATTCTGCCGGCATCTTCCGCAGCGACACACCAGATCAGCCCACAGCGGCCATTGACATGCGGCATCACGGCAAAGGGGCCGCTGGGTGTAAAACATTCGAATGCCCGTCCACGATGGTCCTGCTCCGGTGTGATGTTGCAGATAACCGCTGTTTGGCGGTAATCATGGGATTCAGAGTCGATCCCCAGAGATTCGCGGACAAAAGACCGGGCTCCATCCGCGCCGACCAGCAAACTCGCCCGGATCTGCTGTGCGCCATTCTCATCCAAAAAATCCACGACGGCCTGATCTTCGTCGATCTCGATGCCTGTTACCTCGGCGGGACAGCTGAACTGAACTGACTCAAGGTCAGGCAACCTCTGCATGACTGCTGCACCAAACACCCGCGCTTCAACCACATGGCCAAAGCGATCGAGTCCAAGCTCGCCGGGGTCCATCACAACAAGCCCCGGCCGTCCATGCTCCCTGACCTGGATTTCGCGGATCGGCGTTGCATTCTCCCTGACGGAATCCCACAGCCCCAGACCCTGCAGTATCCTGCAGGAACTGGCGCTGAGCGCCAGCGTACGGTCATCGTAGCTGGGCTGGATTTCAGCGCGGGGAGAGACGGCCTCAAGCAAAGCCACCCGAATCCCCAGTGGGCCCAGGGCACAGGCCAGGCTGGCGCCAACCAGCCCGCCACCGACAATGACAACATCAAAGTGTTCGGCCATATGCCTTTCTCAACCCGCCATCAATGCTTCGACTTCATCGGGCGTGCGGGCCAGCCCATCCGTCAAAATCCGAGGCTTATCCTGCGTAATCGCAATATTGTCCTCAATCCTGATACCCACTCCCCGCCAGCAGGGCTTTACGCTCTCTTCCTCGGGACCGATATAAATACCCGGCTCAATGGTCATGACCATGCCGGGTTCGAGCTCCCGGGAGTGTCCGTCAATCGTGTATTCGCCCACATCATGAACATCCAGGCCCAGCCAATGTCCCGTGTTATGGATGTAAAAACGCTTGTAGCCCTTTGTCTCCAGCTGTTCCTCCACCGTGCCCTCGAGGATACCCAGCTCGATCATTCCTTCAGTCGCAACATGAATGGCGGCGTCATGAACATCCTGCCATTGCTCTCCAGCCCGGGCCTCATTGATGGCTGCTTGCTGGGCCGCGAGTACCACATCGTACAGCGCCCTCTGTTCTGACGAGAATTTTCCATTGACCGGGAAGGTGCGCGTGATGTCCGATGCGTAGCCATCGTACTCGGCCCCGGCGTCAATCAGCAGCAGGTCACCATCATTGAGCAACTGGTTGTTCGCAATGTAATGCAGTATGCAGGCATTGGCGCCGCCACCGACAATCGGGAGATAGGAGGGCTCACACTGGTGACGTGTAAACGTGTGCGCCAGGCAGGCATGAATATCTGCTTCATTCAGACCTGGCTCACAGACCTGCATCGCGTGCTGGTGGGCCTCGATCGCGACTTTTGCTGACCGGCGCATGACCGACAGCTCTTCCCGGCTCTTGTAGACCCGCATATCGTGCAGCATGTGATCCAGGGCGTGAATTTCCTCGGGTGCATGAAAGGTCTTGCGGGCCTGTCCGCGAATCGTGTTCAGCCAGCCGATCAGCTTCTGGTCGAACAAGGGGTCACGACCGAGGTCGTAGTAAATCCGGTCCATGTCCCGCAGCAGGTCACGCAAACGCTCATCGGCTTCCGAAATATCATAGGCTTCGTCCATGCCGTATTCCGAAACCGCCGCCTCCAGACCGACCATTCGCCCGTCCCACATTTCACGCTCGGGATCCCGTTCCCGGCAAAACAGTATCGATCTGCCGTCTTTTTCCTCGGGTAGAAGCACCAGCAAGGCATCGGGTTCGCGAAACCCGGTCAGGTACAGGAAATCACTGTCCTGGCGGTAAGGGAAATAGACGTCATTATTGCGCAGCCTGGCAGGGGCCGCCTGCAGGATGACCAGGGACTCCTCTCCGGCCATCCTCATCAACTGGCGTCTGCGGCGGGCATACTCTTTGTGCTTGATCACGGCTTGTCTTACCTGCTGTAAGTCAGTGAATGGCCTCATCAGAGGCGGGTCCACGAAAATCCTCTCGCATCATCAGTGCGACAACCCGCACATATTCCACGATCTCGGCATAAGCGGTTTCATCCGCTTCATTCTCCTCTTCTCCGGACGAAAGTTCAGCCCGGCCAATTTGCTGGAGGTCGTCTATGGCCTCTTTCGACTCGTCCGACAGCGCTTCCAGCTGCCCGCCACTGGCCAGCCCGGCAAGGAATCCAGAGCACCACTGGGCCAGCGAAATAGTTCGCGCTTCCAATGACTCATCATCGTCCGGCAGCCACAGTGCAAAACCGAACTCCTCATCCTCGAGCTGACGCCTGGTGGCTTCAAAAGCCTCCTCCATGACGGCCTGCAGCCCGGAAGCGGGATTGACCAGTAATTGCATTGCACGCAGGTGCTGCATGAAATCGCTGGCAGTTTGGCTGGTTTCGCGACACAACAGACCGCACAGAAGCCCATGGCATTCAGCCAGTTCCGCAGCATCCAGGTTGCCCTGGCTCAGCCGGACGGTGCGTTCAAAATCTGGCAGTGCTGGAACGGTCATCTGGAAGACTCCAAAAATAGGAATATTACCACTGTTAAGGGAATTGATTGACGGTTTTGGCCGCTCAATCTATAGTTGTGACCATGGACTCACTGGAACAGGCAGGAAAAGATCTGGAGCGGCTTGAGCAGCAGTTGAAAGCCCTGCTGGAGCAATGCCGTAAACTTCGCGAAGAAAATCATTCCTTGCAGAATCGGCAGGAATCGCTGGTCGCCGAACGTGCGTCTTTGGTCGCCAAAAATGAAGAAGCACGGACCAAAGTAGAAGCGATGATCAATCGACTAAAAGCATTGGAACAATCCTAGGTTCACCGTATGAGCAACTCCCCTGAGCCCGTCTCAGTCATTATTCTCGACAAAAAATATCAATTCGCCTGCGATCCGGAGCAACGCAACGACCTGGTCGAAGCCGCTCGCCAGCTTGATGAAACCATGACTGAAATCAAGGACAGTGGCCGACTGATGTCACTGGAGCGGATTGCCTTGCAAGCGGCCCTCAATTTCAGCGCACAATTAATGAAATTGCGCGAAGCCGAGAGTTACCGCAAGGAAAAGATCGATAGCAAAATCCGAATACTCGCTGACCAGATCGATGATGCGCTGAATACCTGATCGCGCTATAATCAATTTGCCCCCTGTGGCGTTTGCCAGCGGGACCGTTAAATGCCTTGTCCCTACATTTTGACCACGGGGTAGCTGATCTGAGTGCCGGTGTGCATGTTCGCTTTCAGCGAAAAGCCTGAAGCCTCGTAAGCCATCCCACCTGAACCTTTGGTTCAAGGTCACCGGGCCGCAGCGGCTTTACGGGGGGCTTCTGTTTCTGTCTCATCACCCCCGCCAGATGCATATCGAAGCCAGTCAAAAAAGTCTGAAATTCCAGCTACGCAAGCAGTTGCGAAGGCGGCGCGCAGCAGTCAATGAGGACATCAGAAAACGATGGGACCGGTCAATCAACCAGGCTCTTGTTGACCTGGCCAGGCATACTTGCCCCCTGACGGTGGCCGCCTACCTTGCTTTTGATGGAGAACCTGACCTGGCCCCGGCATTGGCGGAATTGGACCGGTGGGGCATCAGGCTGGCCTTGCCCGTGGTGCAACACCTGCCCGGCAAATCGGCCATTACTTTCCATGCCTGGAAGTCCGGTGATGCCTTGAAAGCCAATCGCTATGGCATAGCCGAACCGGTTGAAGCGCCCCTGGTGCCTGTTCCCGATATCGATTTAATGCTGGTTCCGCTGGTCGGTTGGGACAAGCAAGGCGGCCGCCTCGGAATGGGCGCCAGCTTTTATGACCGGATGTTCCAGCCTTTTGCCGGACTGGAAAAACCGGCCCGGATGGGTGTGGCCTACGAACTGCAAAAGGTCTCCGCGGTTCCCTGTGAGCCATGGGACATTCGCCTGCACGGCATACTGACCGAAAATGGCTGGTTTACCTTCCAGCGCTGACGCGAGACAATGCGGGATTGCATGCCAATCGAGGAAGCCGCCCAACAATGAACTACTGGTTGATCAAAAGTGAGCCTGATGCGTTCAGCATCGATGACCTGAAAAATGCACCCAAACAAACCGAGCACTGGGACGGTATCAGGAACTACCAGGCACGTAACTTCATGCGCGACAGCATGGAAACAGGTGACCTGGCTTTTTTCTATCACTCCAATTGCAAGCCACCGGGAATTGTCGGTATCTGCGAAATCGTTTCAGGGGCTTACCCCGATCACACGGCCTTCGATGCTTCGGAGAAATATTTCGACCCGAAGAGCGACCCTGAAAATCCCCGCTGGCTGATGGTCGATGTAAAATACCGGCGCAAAACCAAAAGGATGATCGACCTGGCGGAAATCAAGGAACATGCAGACCGGCTGGAAGGTTTCCCACTGATTCGACGCGGCAACCGCCTGTCGATCATGCCGGTCTCGAAAGAACATTGGGACTACATCCTTTCACTGGAGTAAAACCACAGATGACATCAGCTGATCAGCAACACGCCCAGAAAATGCAGGTGGCAGAAGCTGCCGTCAAATTTGTTCGCTCCGACAGCGTCCTGGGTGTTGGCACCGGTAGCACGGTCAATTGCTTCATCGAGGCACTGGCTGCCAGCGGCAAACGAATCGAAGCCGCGGTTTCTTCATCTGAAGCTTCTACCACCCTGTTGGAATCTCACGGTATCGAAGTCATCGACCTGAACCTGGCAGGCACGCTGGACCTGTATATCGACGGTGCGGATGAGTTTGACAGCCACCGCAGGCTGATCAAGGGAGGCGGTGGCGCATTGACACGGGAGAAAATCGTCACCGCGGCCAGTCGAAGTTTTGTCTGCATCGTCGATGAAAGCAAAAAAGTCGGAGTGCTCGGTCGTTTTCCGTTGCCGGTTGAGGTGATTCCCATGGCACGCAGTTTTGTTGCAAGGCAACTGGTTTCCATGGGCGGTCAACCGGAACTTCGACAGGGCTTTGTCACAGACAACGGCAACGTTATTCTCGATGTCCATAACATGGATCTGGTTGATCCGGTGAAAATGGAGAAAAACCTGAACAATCTTCCCGGGGTCGTTACCAACGGGCTGTGGGCATTACGCCCGGCCGACGTGGTATTGATGGCCACCGGGTCAGGCGTGAAAACATTCGACTAGCGGTTTGCATAAACCCGTTAATCTCCGCCCCCGGCTCTCGCCGCCGCCACCTCAGCTGCACTGACCTCACCACCGGGGTTATTCCAGGAATTCATCACAAAAGTGACAATTTCTGCAATCTCGCCGTCATCCAGGTAAGAAAGGTTGGGCATGATCGCATTGTAGTCCATGCCGTTGACAGTGACCGGGCCACTGAGGCCATTGAGAATGACGTTGATCGTGCCTCCAGGCCCGTCCAGCAGGTAACTGGATTGAGCCAGCGGGGGGAAGGCGCCTGTCAAGCCTTGTCCGTTTGCCTGGTGGCAGGCCGCACAGTGCGAAGCATAGAGCTTTTTGCCGCTGATCATACGTTCGTCAAACGTTTTGGGTTGCGACCCCCGGGCAGGTGCGTCAGTGTCTTCACTGGAACAAGCGGCCATTAATACCGCCAGCACGGCAATCTTAAAAAACACGCGCATAGTCTTCATATCGGCTTTCCCCGGTAGCTGATGCTAGCGCCTTGCATTGTCGCATACTAATCAAGAAGCCTTGATGTGAATCAACCGCCCAGGAGAAGTCGGCTGTAAAATTAAGTGTAAATCTGAGCATCAATTGGCTGCTCAGATTCAAAATTGAAAGATTACGGTGTACAACCATGAAACTGACAAGATTCACCGACTACTCTCTTCGCGTATTGATCTACCTGGGAATGAAAGAAGACGGACGGGTCACCATCCGTGAAATCTCGGAGGCTTACGGCATCTCCCGAAACCACCTGATGAAAGTGGTCAGCCTGCTGACCCGGATGGAGTACCTGGATGCCCGCAGAGGACCCGGTGGAGGAATTGCATTGGCCCGGTCGCCGTCTGAAATTGTGATCGCGGACGTCATTCGCGACATGGAAGACGATCTGAACCTGGTGGAATGCTTTTGCGAAGACGGGTCTTGTCTGATCAAGCCCATGTGTGTCCTCAAATCTGCTCTGAACAAGGCACTTAAAGCCTACCTCGACACACTGGAACAATATACTTTGAGTGATTTGCTGAAGCCCAAGACCCAACTGGCCCAGGTCTTTGGCATGACAGCCTGAACCTCAAAAAACAAAGAGCGCACAAGGCGCTCTTTGTTATTACAGCCATTTCGGTGCATCAAGCACCTTTAACTGCTTCTATCAGAGGCGTGTCCGCGCGAAGCTGACTGCGCCACCCAACAGGATCAGCAATCCACCCAACAGGGCGAACAGCGGTACCTGGGTAGCCGTAGTCGGCAGTGCTTCAGGCTCTGGCTCTGGCTCTGGTTCCGGCATCGGAGCAGGAGCAGGAGCAGGAGCAGCAGCGGGTGCAGCTTCAGGCAGGCTCCAGTTTCCCGCCATAGGAATGTAAACGTTCACTACCTGGCGAGGTGCAAGCTCAGTAATCCTGACTGACTGGCCACCGATCTCAGCAGTTGCGCCGCGCTCAGGAAACCTGCGCTCTGAAGCAGACCAGGAACCATCCGGCATTTGCCACTGAATGATAGTGGAATTAACGCCCTGGCGTACAACACGCGCCGTAAGCTTGACGGCCCAGTTTCCTCGCTTGTCAACAACTTCGAGGCATGCAGGGGCGACATTCGGATTGCTCTCGAGCATTTCAGCACTCCAGATAACGTCGCTACATGATGCGGCCTGTGCAGTGGTGGTAAATCCGAGTGCGCCCAGAAGTACCAGCATGGTGATTAACATCGTCTTCTTCATATACTCCCTCACTTAGGTTTTTGCCAAAAGATGCTTAGCTGTTGCCGTCACAATATACCGCTTCGGCGCATGCCCAACATAATAAAAAGGATAGCAGGTTACAAGTGTCAGTGTACGTTCAGGCGTTGGCGCTAACACGGAAACATCGCTTGGATCCACTATTAGTATGGATGATACCGTATACAAAACCTCGCCGCGAGCAGTTTGAAACCTAATTTCGTCTCCCACTTCGACGTCTTTCAGTCCACGGAAAAAACCGTCCCGATGCCCTGCAATACCGAGATTACCCTCTGCTTCCAAATGGGCGGTGCCAATAATCCGGCCAACACCACGGTTGAGGTTGAACTCATCCGTACCGTTATAAACGGGTACTTCTATGTCAACTTTATCAATCGTCAGGAGGGCAAGCGGGGGTCCTGCCTCGACCTGGAGGCTTTCCTCGTACTCCCTGATTCGTTTATCTGCCCATAATTCCTGGTTGGGTGACCATTCACTCTGTTCACTCTGGGCATCCTGTACCGCTTGCCCAGCCGCTTCGACCGATTCCTGGAAAACACGAATCCCTTCTTCGCGCTGGCGTTCCCCGCTGGTTCGAATCTGGAAAAACACCACGAGCAGCACGACACCGCCGAGGTACAGGCCTATCTCCAACCAACCTAATTTTTTCTTTAGAGTACGACTGACCATAGGAATGTGACGACTGGATTGTGTTCAGCACCGCATCATACATTGGGTGCAAAATAACTTACAACGTATTCGTTGAATACCGGCCCAATGGAGCAGAGAATAGCCCGAATGCCGCCGCCCGATAAAATTGGCCCTACCCGGATCCAGACCCGTATTTTGTCGATTGACGCGGTACGTGGATTTGCCCTGTTTGGGGTACTGCTGGTAAACATGTTCAATTTCGGCGCCTATTCACCGGAGTGGTCGAACGCCGTGGATCGCGCATTCAGCATCATCATGCACTCGCTGTTTGAAACCAGGTCCCTGCGGCTGTTCTCCATGTTGTTCGGCTTTGGTTTTGCGCTGCAATTGGCCAGAGCCCTGTCGCTGGATAACGGGTCATTGTGGTTTTACTTCAGAAGATTATTTTTCCTGTTCCTCTTCGGCATGGCGCATGCGCTGTTCTACGACGGCGACATCTTGATGGAGTATGCCGCACTCGGGCTTATTCTCGTTTTATTTCGCAATGTACCCGACTGGATACTGCTCGTCCTCGCCGTTCTCCTTTTGACCGCCTTCCCGGT
>JAOUCS010000202.1 GCA_029859645.1 Lysobacterales bacterium
GACATAGTCAGTGAAAAGGAATTCATGAGGGCCCTTCTTGACTGATAACGGCCTGCTTCAGGGTCATAAACCGCTGCCTGCCGGATTGGCAATCCTTTTCCTTACACTCTTCCTGGCTGCGCTCGCAGCCCGGTTCTGGGCCAGCGAGCAAGGCTACCGTTTTACCGGGCCCACCCACATTGCAGCAGGAGCGGGCCAGGTGTGGGTGTTTGCCTCCGGTGAACTCTTGAAACTCACTGCTGAAGGTGAGCTTACCGGGGTCTATGCGTCAGCCGTAACCGGCCTGGAAAGCGATCCGATAGACCTTAAAATCGTCCCGGACGGAAGCTTGCTGATCGCTGAGCAGGAACCGGCGAGGATTCGCCTGTGTCGTAGTGGTAATTGGGAATGCGAAGTGATTTTGGCCGCTTCGGTTTCCCGCATTGAGCGCCAGTTCAAGATCATTGCAGGTCAACAGCCGCGATCATGGTGGGTGACCGATGCCAGGGCAGACGCTTTATGGGAAATTTCGGAATCGAAGGACGGCATCGAAGCCCTGCTTCCGGCAGGAACACTTGCCGGCCCAAACGACCTGGTTTTGGATAACGAAGGCAGTCTGTGGATTGCGGACACCGATCACCGCAGAATCGTCGAGGTTCTGAGCGACAACGCTGATGGCTTCATGACGGGCCGTGAACTTACGACAGTGAACGAACTCACCGTGGGCGAACGCTGGTATCCCATGATGCTGGCGCTTTCACCCGATCAACGGCTTTGGGTGGCGCAAGCCGCAGATTTCAGCAAGCCCTGGTCCGACCTGGTGGTGTATGACCTGGATGAAGGAGCCCAGGCAGTCGTTGAACTGCCCAAAGGCGCCTATGCGACCGACGTTGCAGTCCTGGCGGAACAGATACTGGTGACCGATCTGGAGCGTTTTGTCGTCTACGGGGTTGATATCGGCACATTGGCTGTCCGTCCATTCGGTGATAAGGCCTTTCAGCAGCACCTGGACGATTTCAGACAATCTCGCCTCACCTACGACCGATTGAGCACCTGGGCCCTGGTGTCGATGGCGGTTTCCGCGGTGTTGATGATCCTGTTTGCAGTTAAGGCGACACCGAAGGGAAAGCGCTGGACTCAGCCAACCCCGGTTTTCGATCCGAAAAAAGCAACGGCGGAGGTCCCCGAAACCCGTCGGGTGCATTGGCTGGAGCGCAATCCCAGGGTCGAACGGCAGATGAAGTGGGGCGAGCGGATCTTTCTTGCGTCCCTGGTCTTTTTCGTGGTGAGCATCCTCGGTGTTTATGGCTGGATGAATTTTCAGCTGAGGCCGGATCTGGATGCCGCGGCGGCGGCAAAAGCGGATGAAATGGGGATTATTCTCCTGCTGGGCGGGCTGATGCTGGCGCTGCTGGTCCCGGTGGTGCGGCTTTCCGTGCGAATGGTAAGCCGCAGGCTGGGTACTGATGGTAAGCGCCTGCATATTCGCCTCGAAGACGGCCGTGAACTGGCTGTCGACCCGGCACAACTGTTGTACACAAACCGGGCGATACTTTACCGGCGATACATGTTCCCGCTGCTCGGCGGTAAGGGGCAGGCCCTGTACCAGCCCGGTGAGCTGGAAACCTGGCTGGCGCCCCTGTTACGCGAATCACGCAGGGTGTCATGGATCGAGTCCGTCAAATACCAGTGGCAACACCAGCAGAGCCTGCTGATCTGGTCCCTGCTCGCGGCCATAGCCGCAAGCTCACTGTTGGTGACGCTCCTGATGATGGAAACCTGATCCCGGACGCATGCGATATCGGGCTACTTTGAGCCGGCCATTTGCGCATCTCGCGCAGCTCGGAACTCGGTGCCTTCTTTCCAGTTCGGCCAGTCGTCGCTGTTGGCCACGTCCAGGCCGGTTTTGAAGTACATTTCCATGTCTTCCATCGCGCCGCTGACATCCCAGCTCAGGTCGTATTCATCCGAAACACGGTGATAGTGATCCTCGGTGTACTCGTTGGCTTTTTCCATACCATAGGCCACGCCTTTTTCCCGGTCATCGTAGCCGCCGGACGGGTACAGCATCGGCACGCCTTCTTTCGCCAGTTCGAAATGATCTGAACGGTAGTAGTAACCTTTTTCGGCTTCCCGGTCACCTTCGACTACGCGTTCCTGGGCAGCAGCAGCTGCGGCCAGGTAGTCATCCAGGTCGCTCATGCCCAATCCGACGACGGTTATGTCACGGGTAGCGCCGAACGTGTTCATGCCGTCCATGTTCAGGCCGCCTACGGTCTTTTCCAGCGGGAACAGCGGATGGGCAGCGTAGTAAAGAGAGCCCAGCAGGCCCTGTTCTTCAGCCGTCACTGACAGGAACAGCACGCTGCGGCGAGGCGCCTGCGGCATGGTTGCATAGGCCTTGGCGATTTCCATCAGGGCGGCGGTGCCACTGGCATTGTCCAGTGCACCGTTGTAAATCTGGTCACCCTCCAGCTTGGGGTCGGTGCCCAGGTGGTCCCAGTGCGCCATGTAGATGAAGATTTCATCCGGCGCTTCGCTGCCTCTGAGCAGGGCGGCGACATTCTTTGAGTCCACGTGTTCTACCTGGTTGACGATCGCGGCGGATGCGGTCAAGGGCATGCGCACCGCCTTGAATCCAGGTTGTTTCGCTTGTTCATACATTTCGTCGAGGTTCAGACCCGCCCTGGCAAATACAGCCGCTGCATTCTCCCGGGTGATCCAGGCCTCCATTGAAGCCAGCCCTTCGCCCCGGTCCGGCAGCACCATGTCGAACTGTGGGCCGGTCCAGCTGTTTTCCACGGTTGGCCAGCCATACGCAGCGGGCAGCGTGTCGTGAACCATGATGGCGCCGGCTGCGCCCTGGCGGGCCGCTTCACCGAACTTGTAATCCCAGCGCCCGTAGTAGGTCATCGCGTTGCCATTGAACAACTCAGGGTCCTGGGTTGCGTATCCCGGGTCGTTGATCAGCATGACCACGGTCTTGCCCTTGACGTCCACGCCTTCGTAATCATTCCAGCCGCGCTCAGGGGCGTTGATGCCATAACCGACAAAGACCAGGTCGGAACCTTCAATGGAAGAGGCGTCAACCTGCTTACGGGTCCACATGACCTGGTCAGGACCGTAGGCAAATTTTAGATCCTCGCCCTCACCACCACTGATGACCAGCACCGGCTTGTTGGTGGCCTCCACCCAGGCCAGCGGTACGTCCTGGGTGTAGCTGTCACCGTTACCCGGCTCCAGGCCCAGATTCTCAAAATGCTTCACCAGGTAATCAACGGTCAGTTCCTCACCCGGCGAACCTGGGGCACGACCGCCAAATTCATCGGAGGCCAGGGTCTCCACATGCCGGCGGTACTCTGCTTCGGTCATGGCTTCCACGCCCATGGCAATCGGGTCGGAGGCCTGCGCCGGCGCCTCCGACACTGCCACGGCCTCTTCAGGCTGGGTGGTATCGGCGCTTTCGGTGGTTTGTTTCGGAGTGGTGTCCTGCCCACAGGCAGCGAGCAGCATGGCGAACGCCATGGCAGCGATAATTCTGGTCATCTTTGCAGGTTCTCCTGGACTGGTAATAGGGAGGAAATTTCTTCAACCCGTGATTATACCGCCAAAGCCCGGTTTTTTGTTCAGCGTGGCACTCGCCCGATCGGATCATCCAGGCTATCCGGTGGAATGGTGAACCATTCGGGTCCGGTATCCGTCAAGTACAGGCAATCTTCGAGCCTGACGCCAAAGGCATCAAAGTCATACAAACCCGGTTCGTTCGAGAAACACATTCCGGCAGCGAGTGGCGTTTTTTCTCCCTTGACGAAATTCACCGACTCGTGGCCGTCCATGCCGATTCCATGGCCGGTCCTGTGGCTCAGGCCCGGCAGCTGGTAACCCGGTCCCCAGCCCAGCGACTCGTAGTAGGCGCGCACCGCATCGTCTACCGATCCGGCAGAGGCGCCGATTTTTGCCGCTTCAAACGCGAGCTGTTGACCTTTGCGAACTGTGTCCCATACTTCGCGCTGGCGTGCCGAGGGCTCGCCGTAAACAAAAGTCCTGGAAATATCGGACTGGTAACCCTGCACGGAGCAGCCGCAGTCCATCAGGATGATTTGCCCCTCTT
>JAOUCS010000022.1 GCA_029859645.1 Lysobacterales bacterium
CCGATTTTCCCTATATCGCCCTCGGGCAGGCCGCTGGTCAGTTTTTTCCAGCTGACGCCTGCATCGGATGATTTGTAGATACCCCCGTTCGGCCCGCCGGCCATGAACCCCCACACGTGGCGGCGGCGCTGATAGGCGGCAGCGTAGATGACATCCGGGTTGGATGGATGAAATTCGATGTCAGTGACGCCGGTGTTCTCATCGATATCGAGAACCTTTTGCCAGGAGGCACCGCCGTCTGTTGTCTTGAAAAGACCCCGGTCTCCACCCGCTGCCCACAGGGGACCTTCCGAGGCGACATAAACCACGTTGCCGTCGCGCGGGTCGACCAGGATTTTCCCGATGTGCTCGGATTTTTCCAGGCCCATGGGGGTCCAGCTTTTCCCTGCATCGAGACTCTTGTAGACACCATCGCCCCAGCCCACGTGGCGGCCGCTGACATTTTCACCCGTGCCGACCCAAACGACGTCCGGATTGTTGGGATCGATGGTTACGTCACCAATGGAGTAGGATTTTTGTTCGTCAAAAACCGGGGTCCAGGTGACGCCGGCATTTTCCGTTTTCCACACTCCCCCCGAGCCCACGGCGACATACCAGGTATTACCTTGCTGCGGATGTACGGCGATATCGGCGATGCGGCCGCCCATCAGGGCAGGGCCGATACTGCGGAGCTGCAGACCCTGTGCTGCTGCAGTGACAGGTTTCGGGTCAGCAGCGTCCAGCGGTTGACAGGCAATGGTCAGGGCCGCGGTTGCGGCGAAGATAAAATAGGTTAAAGTTGAGCCTGCTTTGGTGAGGAGGTTGGAGGTCCTGCTTTGATCACTCATCGATGTCCCCTGTCCTTTTATGAGGGAAGTTTATTGGAAGCGGCTGTCAGCCGCTTGAAAGAATTATCATAGCCTGTAATGAACGAACTGACTTACAAGAGAACCCAATCGGCACACATTCTGGTAAGCATTTTGCTGGTTTCCGTACTCGGTGGATTGTTTTTAGCTGGCATATCCATGCCGCAGTTTTGGGTAATAGGAATAATACTGGCTTTGATAGGCTTCCTGTTCTCATCACTCACAGTAATCGTCGATAAAACGGCGGTGTACTGGTATTTTGGCCCCGGCTTTTGGCGCAAAACCATAGCGCTGGATGAGATCATCCGTGTTCGCAGTGTCCGAAACAAGTGGTGGTACGGCTGGGGCATACGCTACACACCGCATGGCTGGCTTTATAATGTCTACGGCTTAGGTGCAGTGGAATTGCACCTGGCCGATGGAAAAAAGCTGCGAGTGGGAACTGATGAACCCGACAGCCTGCGGCGAACGATTGAATCAGAATGCGCAAGATCCCATTGACTGCCGCGTTTTGGACCGACAATTTATCGTTAATCCCCTTGAGCCGAAAGGCATTTTCCCCTACAATTCCGCCTCCCCCAGTGGGTCGTTAGCTCAGTTGGTAGAGCACCGGACTTTTAATCCGATGGTCGTAGGTTCGAATCCTACACGACCCACCATTTTTTTCAGTAACTTCCATCTATCCCTTTAATTTCTAAAACTTTCTTTGCGTGAGTTTTGCGTACAAAGCGTCATCTTTCTGCGGCTAGAAAATGCAGCGGGTCTCTGAGATTTTGAAGCGCCCGGTAGTAAAAGAGCCGGTTGGGTCGTCTGGTCTTGAACCTGAGATTCTTCAGAAACTCGAGTTCATCATCGGAAACGTCGTTACTGAGCAAGGAATCCTGCAGAAAGTCGATGAGTCCCGGTTCATCCTTGCCTCGACGGTCATGGTCCTTCTCAAGGAATGCGAACTTCTTAGGTTCGCTTGGGGCGAGCCTTTCGTTAAGCCTGATTTCCATATCGAAGGTCGAGAGGTCGATGTCCCAGTAAGCAATTAATGGGTCCAGAAAAGAAATACAGTCTTCGTTTGAAATATTGAAGATATCTGTATCGAGAAACTCAAGAACCATGACGCGCATTTGCTCATTGCTTTTGTTACCAAGCCGACCTATCTCGTGGAGCCAAGCTTGATTATCCAGCTCAGATCGGGCGACCCGGCTGACAACGTCGAGCAGTTTCTGCGTCACCAGCCGTTCGAGTTCACCAAAGGGTTGCCTCTCGAAAATCGACCGAACATCCTGCTGTCTGGGGGCTGCGCATTTGCGCAGGATCAGTTTTCGGGTTTGCTTCAGAAGGGCGCCCCGGGGTTTCTCATAATTACGCTTCAGTGCATCCAGGCGCTGCGCGAGTGCCAATTTTGCCAGTTCTCCTTTCGGCAGCTTCAGAACTTTTTCCAGTTTCTCGTAGATGTCCGTACGATCTGGCGCCGGCGGCAGCTTCTTTCGTGTCAATAGCTGCGATATATAGGATTCCGTCACACCAGCGGCTGTCGCCAGATTCTTCTGCTCGAGTCCCAGTTCCTCAAGGCGCGTCTTAATGACAAGACATACATCCATTAGCTGCTCCAGGGGTTTACTCCGATTGGTTAAGCAGTCTGATAATCTCAGATAACACTTGACTATTCAACTTAATTAACCGAAAATGGTTAATGAGATAAAAGGCCTTCAGACTGTCTCAACCAAATTGGTTATTTAAATCTCCATTTTTACCAATCACAAACGCAAAATCCTGTTGAAGCTGGTTCAGGGCTCACCATGGGTGAGAACCTTCGAGATTGCCAGCTCCACGTTTCACCAAATAGCGACGAAGCTAAATCAGAGGACACTATCCGCATGTCATCACAAACTGGCAATGGCAAATGGGGCAGCCCTTCAGGGCGCGGCGTCAACCCAGGTTCCGAACTTGAGCAGCTTATTGAACAAGGTCAGGAACGGCTCAAGCAAGTCATGCCGGACGGCAGCTCGAGCAAAGTCATCGTAATCGTAGTAGTGGCACTTCTCATCGGAGCATGGACTGCTTATTACACGGTTCCGAGCGATTCTGTCGCGGTTGTTCAGCGGTTTGGCAAGTATGTCAAAGAAGTGCAACCTGGATTGCATTTCAAGCTTCCCTTGGGGATAGATACGGCGACAATCGTTCCGGTAAAACGTCAATTGAAGCAGGAGTTTGGCTTCACAACCCCGGGCGCATCGGACCCATACCAGAGCCCTGTCGCTGGAAAACGGGAAACTGAGATGGTTACCGGTGACCTCAATGCAGCACTGGTGGAGTGGGTCGTTCAGTATCGAATTTCGGACCCGGTGAAGTTTTTGTTTGAAGTCAGGGAGCCGGGCGCAACCCTGCGATACGTGTCCGAGTCGGTCATGCGGGAAGTCGTCGGTGATCGCACCGTGGATGAGGTGATCACGATTGGGCGCCAGGAAATCGAATCTGAGGCCCTGACGAAGATGCAGGCGCTATCAACCAAGTATGCGATGGGAATCAGCATCGATCAGGTGCAGTTAAAAAACATCAATCCTCCGGAACCGGTGCAGGAGTCATTCAACGAGGTGAACCAGGCACAGCAGGAGAAAGAAAAATTAATTAACGAAGCCCGCCGCGATTATAACAAGGTGATTCCCCTCGCCGAGGGCGAAAAGGATCAACGAATCCGCGAGGCCGACGGGTACAGGCTCAAACGAATCAATGAAGCCGAAGGCGATGTCGCCAGATTCAGCGCATTGCTGGTTGAGTACACGAAGGCCCCTGAAGTCACGCGTCGTCGCATCTACGTCGAGACCTTGCAGGCCGTCTTACCGGGTATCCGCTCCAAGATCATTGTCGATGATCAGACAAATAACATCTTGCCGCTGATGAACCTCAATGCTGCAAACGGTGAACAACCATGAATAAGCTGATTACTCTAATGGTGATGCTGGGCGTTGCCGCCTTTGTCCTGATCAGTTCAATTTACACGGTCAGCGAAGTTGAGCAAATGATTATCACCCAGTTCGGCAAGCCGGTCGGTGAGCCGGTGACCACAGCGGGCCTAAAAATTAAGATTCCATTCATCCAGCAGGTCAACCCGATCGAAAAGCGGGTGCTGGAGTGGGACGGAAATCCCTCGGACATGCCGACCAAGGACAAGCTCTACATCTCTGTCGATTTGTTCGCCCGTTGGCGGATTACTGATCCGCTGCAATATTTTCTGAGACTTCGTGACGAACGCAGTGCTCAGTCGCGTCTCGACGATATTCTGGGCAGCGAGACTCGCAATGCCGTTGCCAAACATGAACTGATCGAGATCATCCGCACGACCAGGGACCGCGAGCCATTACGTGACACGCTTTTAACGGATGCGGAACGAGACCTCAACATGGGATCATTAGTGCCGATCCAGAAGGGGCGCAAGCTGGTCGAGCAGGAAATATTTGCCGCGGCCGCGGAAAAGGTCGAGGTATTCGGTATCGAGCTGCTTGACATTCGCTTCAAACGAATTAATTACAACGAGAGTGTTCGCCCGAAGATTTATGATCGAATGATCAGCGAGCGGCGGCAAATCGCTGAGCGGTTCCTTTCGGAAGGAAACGGCGAAGCGGCGAGAATTCGGGGCAACCGTGTTCGCGATCTCAACAAGATTCAATCCGAAGCATACCGCCAGGTTGAGGAGATTCGCGGTCTGGCCGACGCGAAAGCAACCGAAATCTACGCAAGGGCGTACAACCAGAACGCTGAGGCAGTTGCTTTCTACGAATTCACTCGGACGATGGAGTCCTACAAGTTCATCATCGCTGAAAATACGACACTCGTCCTGTCAACCGACAGCGAGTTATTCAAATTTTTGAAGGGCATGAATCCCGATATTGGAGAGAATCAGTGAACACGAAGCGCTCGAAACTCGGCGTAATCAAATACGCATTGATATATTTAGTGGTATTTGCTGTACCTGCGGAACTCGCGTTGGCACAAGAAGGTAAAGCCGCGATACCCGCAAATGCGACTGCGAAGGCCTATGGTAGCGGCTGGAAATGCGACAGGGGTTACCGCAAGAATGCTGGCTCCTGCATTGCCGTGACATTACCGGAAAATGCATACCTGACAGACTCAAGCTATGGAGTTGGTTGGGCGTGCCAGCATGGCTATGAGCAGGATGAAGATAACTGCTTGCCGCTTGCGCTGCCGGCCAATGCTTATGTCAGTGGCCTTTCAGGCGATACGTGGTCATGCAACAGAGGCTTTCGAAAACTCGGCAATACCTGTGAAGCCATACCGGTGCCGATGAACGGATATCTCGCGCAGAGTTCCTCGGGGCCGGGCTGGACCTGCGAGCGTGGATATCGTGCGGTGGCTGATGCTTGTGTTGCAATCGTGTTGCCGGAAAATGCCTACCTGACGGCCAATACTTATGACTCAGGCTGGGAGTGCGATCGCGGCTATCAGGAAATCAAAGGTGCCTGCGATAGCATCAAAGTACCCGCGAACGGACACCTGTCCGAGCGGGATTATGGGCAGGGTTGGGAATGTGATCGCGGATATCGAAAAACCCAGGCGACTTGCGTCGCCGTGGTGCTGCCTGAGAATGCACATCTGGATTTCGCCGGGCACGATTGGAACTGTAATAAGCCCTACCACAAGCGCAAACAAGCTTGTACATTGGCTGACCGTAATGACTAAGAAAGAGAAGCAAACCAAGGATGCCCGCAGTATCCCGAACGTGTCCCTGGTCAAACCCATTCCCTCTATGGGCAAACGCACCGCGACAGCCATTGTTTATTGCGAAGCAAATTTTGGCGCGATCGATGGCAAAACCGCGAACGGGCTTGTCCGACACTCAGAGCGATACGAAATACTGTCGGTCATTGATAGTGAAAAGGCGGGCCTTGATGCGGGCATGGTACTGGACGGCATACTCAATGCGATTCCGATTTGCCGCGATCTCGCGGAATCTCTGGAGAAGGCCGTCACGGTACCTGACTACTTTATATTTGGCATGGCGCCGTCCAGTGGCATGCTTTCCCTGCATGAGCGGGGCCTGGTGCTTGAGGCTTTGAGCCACGGGATGAACATCGTCAATGGCCTGCATGAATTTCTGGGTGATGATCCTGTATTCAAAGCAGCGTGCGCGGTGAGCGATGTCGAGATCATCGACGTGCGCAAACCCGCAGATAAAAAAGACCTGCACATGTTCACGGGTGAAATTGCCCAGGTCACCTGTCCGGTCATTGCTGTGCTTGGTACCGACTGCGCGATCGGTAAACGAACGACCGCGACGATACTGAGCCAGGCGCTCAACGATCGCGGCGTGAAAACAGTCATGATTGGAACGGGTCAGACAGGGCTGATCCAAGGCAACCGCTATGGTGTCGCGCTCGACGCCATACCGTCGCAATTTTGTGCCGGCGAACTTGAGGCGATGATCATCAAAGCATTCAGGGTTGAAAGCCCCGACGTCATCCTTATCGAAGGGCAGGGGGCTCTGAGCCACCCGGCCTTTTCTACATCGTCGTTTATCCTTCGTGGCGCCTGTCCCGATGGCGTTGTATTGCAGCATGCGCCGGGGCGTAAGGCTCGCTGCGATTTCCCGGAGATGGTCATGCCAACGCCGGCTGCGGAGATCAATCTCATCGAAACGTTTGCCAGGACCACGGTCATTGGCGTAACGATAAATCATGAGAATATGAGCGATGCCGAAGTCAGTTCGGCCATCCTGCGCTATGAGAACGAGCTCGGTATCCCGACAACGGACGCACTTAGCCGTTCTCCCGAGCACCTGGTGGAAATGGTTCTTGGCGCCTTCCCAAAACTCGTGCTGAAGCCGCCCGTAGCGGCGTGATTTCCGCACCACGCCTCGAGATAGACCTGGGCAAGATTCAGCACAATGCCCGCACGCTTGTCGAACGACTGGCCAGGCGTGGTATTTCGGTGACCGGAGTGACCAAGGCGTCGCTCGGTTCAACCGAGATTGCCCACGAATTGCGGCTGGCCGGTGTGAGTGGCTTGGGCGACTCACGCATTGAAAACATCGAAGCCATGCGCCATTCGCACCTGTCCGCACGACTGTCCCTGATTCGATCACCGATGCTCAGCCAGGCGAAACGCGTGGTCGCAAGCGCCGATATCAGTTTTAACACCGAGCTTGAGGTCATCAGACGGCTATCATTCGAAGCGGTCAAAATGGGTCGAACGCATGCTGTCGTTCTCATGGTAGAGCTTGGCGATTTGCGCGAGGGTCTTATGCCGGACGATCTGGTGGCCGTCGTGCGCGAGACACTGAGTTTACCGAACATTGTGTTCAAGGGGCTTGGTACCAACCTGGCTTGTCAAAGCGGAGTCTCGCCTGATGACGCGAATATGGGAGAATTATCGAGACTCGTGGCGTTGGTCGAATCGACGTTTGATATTTCGATAGAGATTGTGTCTGGCGGGAATTCGGCCAATCTGGACTGGGCGTTCAGCAGTAAGTGCACCGGACGAATCAACAATCTGCGCCTCGGGGAATCGATCCTGCTGGGTCGCGAAGCACTTCATCGGAATGCCATAGACGGCTTGCACACCGATGCAATTACGCTGGTCGCCGAAGTGATCGAGTCCAAGCTTAAACCAACGAAGCCCACTGGCAAGCTGGCCCAGAATGCGTTTGGAAATTGCCCTGACATCGTTGATCGCGGCACGGTCGCTCAGGCTATCCTGGCAATAGGCGTGCAGGATGTCGACCTGGGTGGATTGCAGCCTAGCAAAGGTATCAAGATCCTCGGAGGCAGCAGCGACCACCTTGTTGTAACTTCAGACGCCAATCCAGCTGTCGGCGCAGAGATAACCTTCCAGATGGACTACAGCGCGCTGCTTCGTGCGATGACGTCGCCATTCGTGGGGAAGTCTTACCAATATACAGACAATGTCTCCAGACTTCGCCAGATTGCCTGATCCAGCCTGGTGATTGCGGACTTTTCATCCGGGCGTCAGCTTCACTTTGCTAGCCCACATTTAGCCTTTTCAGCACCACTGACCTGGAAGATTTGTTTATGGGGTACGAGGAAGGCGGCAAATCGGAAAAACTTGTGAGATTACGCCGCCAGGCCGTGGCACGGGAATATTTGAATGGACCAGCAGCCAATGCATATCTGGACAAACACTTATCGAGATCTTGGAATATTGATGTGCTATGGATGGATTATACTGGGTATCCAGTGTATAGACAGTCACATTGCCAGCCTTTCTTCCACGAGGTGAGCGTTATGGACTTGATATTCGTTGAAGGAGTTAACGGGGCCAGAAAGCACATGTTGAGTTTTGGCGCCAAACCCAGTGTACGTCGTCAAAGCATATGGCACCGCTTGAGCTATTTTCTAAGAGATACTTTTCTGCCCATACTTTCTCCAGTCTAGCCTGCTAACCGCAGGTTTTGTACTTTCCTCTGCGTCAACGTCCTGGATTTGATCATGGAACGTCGGTCCAGAATGTCGTTTCTTCTTCCGTTATACACATCAGCCGGCGTCACGTTATCCAATGATTCGTGATAGCGCTCATGGTTGTAATGTGTCACCCACTCAGCAATGGCATTTTCCAGTTCCCAGGGGAAGTAATAATGCTCCAGCTTGACCACGTTCTTCATGGATCGGTGGTAGCGCTCGATCTTGCCCTGGGTCATCGGGTGGTAGGGCGCACCACGAGTATGCTTCATGTCTTGGTCCTGCATCCATTCCCGGAGTTCTTTTGAGATATAACAAGGGCCGTTATCGGACAGCGACCTGGGCTTGTGGTGCACCCGGGCTTCGGTGAGCCCGGTGGCTTTGAGGGCGTCTTCCAGTGTGGCAGTGACATCACTGGCCGCCATCGTGGTCGTCAGGCGCCAACTGATAATGTAACGGGAGTAATCATCCAGCACCGTGGACAGGAAGTACCAGCCCCAGCCCACCACCCGGAAGCAGGTAAAATCGGTCTGCCACAGCTCATGGACACGCCGCGTTGGGTGCTGGAACGCATCGGCCGCGCTCATCACCATAAACTGTGGGCTGGTGACCAGGTCATGGGCCTTCAAAATCCGGTACACGCTGGATTCCGAGATAAAGTACTCGTGGCTATCGGTGAGATGCCAGGCCAGCTCACGGGGTGTCAGCTCCGGCTGGTCCAGGGCAATGTCCACGACCAGTTCCCGGACCGAATCAGGTATTCGATTCCAGTGCTGGCGTGACGCCCTGCTGTGGTTGTGT
This sequence comes from Lysobacterales bacterium, assembly GCA_029859645.1. Taxonomy (GTDB): domain Bacteria; phylum Pseudomonadota; class Gammaproteobacteria; order Xanthomonadales; family SZUA-36; genus JAHEFT01. Next base: position 9,074 of record JAOUCS010000022.1, read on the forward strand.
AATCCATCAGGGCCCTCGCGTTCATAGGCTCGATACCAGCGGTAAAAACTGCTGCGAATGATGTTTATCTCAGCCAGGGTCCGGCGTACGGATAACTCGGAGTCTTCCACCAGACGGATAATGGCCAGCTTCTCAGAGGCGCTGTACATCAGTCGTCGTCCAATGTCATACCCTGCCCAGTCAGACTTTTTTTAAGCCAGTCATTGCGCAGGTACAACTCGGCAACCGCTTGTTTGAGGTCTTGATTTTCCTTCTTCAGACCCGCGACCTCATCGCTATTGGCTTCCCGGACGGTATCACCTGCCAGGCGCCTTTTGCCGGCTTCCAGGAAGTCCTTGCTCCAGCGATAATACAGATTGCTGTTGATGCCTTCGCGACGACACAGCTCGGCGATTGAGCACTCGCCGCGCAGTCCTTCCAGCACAATGCGGATCTTTTCCTCGGACGAGAATTTGCGACGGGTTTTACGGCGGATCTCCTTGACCCGTTTGGTGATATTTGAAACGCTCATTTTAAAACTCCTCTGCTTCAGGTTAAAAATAGCAGAAGTGTCTCTTAGTAAATGGGGCTATTTGGTGTCACGTTAGCTGACGCCGCACATGCCAATTTCAAGGGTTTCAGTTGTTGGGTGTCTGGCGTAATATGACCCATATCGTGAACATTGGAGCAAGAATATCGTGCGCCATGTACTCCTAACTTTTCTGCTGCTTCTGTCGCTTCCGGCATGGGCTATTGAGACCAACGAGGATGCCACCCAAGCTCCTGCCAGTGTGGATGAAACGGCACTGGATGAGCTTTTGGACGAAGCCGATGAAGAGGCCGATATCGACCCTGGAAATGAACCATGGGTAGATACTCACAAGGAATACGTGGATACACGGATCGAAAAGGCTACGCTGTGGGTGGATGGTTTCTTTAACGATCCGAATTACGAAGCGGAAGCTGCCTACAGCCAGATCCGGCTGCGCCCGGAGTATTATTACCGCAAAGAACAGGGTTCAAAAGGAAAGTTCCGGTTCAGAGCCCGAATAAATCTTCCCAACCTGGGCCGCCGTGCCAGTCTGATCGCGGGTGCCGAAGACGAGGACAGTTTTGACGATTCGGCAGATGATTCATCGACTGATGGAGTGCTCGGCCTGCAGTTTTTCATGAAAGAGTCATCCCGCTGGAATACCAGTTTTACCTTGGGTATGAAGTTCAATGACTTCGCATTTTTCCTTGGTCCAAGGTTTCGCTTCAAGGATACTGTGGGTGAAAAAGGATCGTACCGATTCACCCAGACGATACGCTGGCAGACCAACAATTACTGGCAATTCAATTCCCGCCTGGACCTGAACCGGCTGATTTCCGACAGACTCTATTTTCGCCAGACCTTTGATGGGCGCTGGCGCGGTGAGGAAGCTGACGAGAAAGGATACCGCACCCGGGTCAGCAGTTACCTGACGCAGAACCTGACGCCGGCGAGCGGAATACAGTACCAATTCTCGACGATCTTCCACACCGAGCCGGATACCCACGTCTACAAGTACGTTGTCGAACTGCGTTACCGAAAACAGACCAGCCGTCAATGGCTTTACTACGAAATCGTACCACTGGTTTCGTTCGATAAAGAGTACGACTATAAGTTTAATCCTGGTATTCGCCTGCGCCTGGAGTTTTTCTTTGGCAAATCGGCGGCACGGCAGTTCTGGCGCGGGGAAGCTGAGGATAGCGAGAATTTCAGGTGGTAAAACACGAAGCTCGGTGGAACTTGCCGGCATTGCGCCTTTTCCTCTGTCTTACAATCCTGGTTATCGGCGGGTGTACCGCGCCGCAAACGAAACATGCACCGCCCCCATTGGTGGGTTTGAGCCTCGACCATAACCCTGCCGAGGTGACGAGTGACGTAATTGCTACGGCAGACCAGTCCGTAGCTGCCCTGGTTTATAAATTTGATAACAAGACAATTTTGAAGGCCATTGAGCAGGCTGTAGCGCGAGGCGTAACGGTGCGTTTACTCGTTGATGGCAGTGAGGCTGGGCGAAAAAGGAGTAAAGCTCAGGATGCCCAGAAGGCAGGAGCTGAAGTGCGACGATGGAGGCCCAAAAAAGGTAAGCTGCATGCAAAATGCTTGATTATCGACGGAAGCCGGGTACTGACAGGATCTTTCAACTGGACCGACTCCGCATCGGAGTCGAACGTGGAATTATTGCTCTTATCTGATGACGCCCTGGTTGCCCAGGAATTCCAGAAAATTTTCGAGCGACTCTGGGAAGAAGGCAAACCGTTGAAGGATTAGACGCGATTGTTGATGATAAGTCCCGGTAGTTCGGGCTCATTCGAGCCGCATCTCAGCGACAATCCTGTCGAATTCACCGTTTTTCTTCATCGCCTCGAATTCATCGGTCATTGATCGGGCCGCTTCCTCATTTGCGGCCGCCAGCGCAAACCCCAGCGGTTCATCTCTTGGCGTCGCCGAATCCGCCAGCTCAAATCCGTTTTTGCGGATCAGGTCCTTGAGGCTGTCTACGTATTCCTGCCCTCGTTCTGAGTAGCTGATCAGTCCGTCAGCCAGGGTGAGCGAGTTCAGCGGTTTACCGCCTTTTCTCAGCTCTGCGCGCAGCTTCCTGAAGTCTTCATAAGCGGGGTGTGTGCTCAGATTCAGAAAGTAGCCTCTCACACTGTCAAACGGCCACGTAAATGCGGCAATTTTATGATCTCCCAGCTCCTTACGTTGCTGCCTGGGCGCCATGCCTTCACCGCCATAGGTCCATTGCCCAAACAGGGCGTTGCCCTCGACGGTGAACCTTGAAGTACCCCAGCCGCTCTCATAAGCTGCCTGTCCGATCGCCAGGCCGGCAGGAATTTCGTCCAGTCGATAGAGTAATTCGCCAATGATTTTCAACCACTCCGCCGAATCAGTTATTTCACCGGCTTCCTGCTCATTCTTCACTCGGAGCGCAACGGCAAATAGCCGCAGGTTCTCCAGGTTTTCGCCCTGGGGAGCCTGGCCATTTGTCATCTCGGCCGCTCTTTCTTCGAGCCATGCCCTGCGCTGTCGAACCAGCCAATTGGCATGCGTTACAAGCGGCAACAGGCAACGGTAGAAAAACTCCTTCTTCACGTCAACCGGCATTTGCGCAGCGTTTTCCCGCCAGGCGGGTGAGATGGCTATCAGAAGCGTTCGTGGAACCTGCATCTGGTCAGCACGAAGTTCCTTTCCCCACCAGCCAATCGATTCCATCCAGGCAATCGATTGCTCATAGCCCGCAAATACCCGCACATCCTGGGCGTGGACATCGAAAGAGGAAAAAAGTAAAAGAATTGAGCAAATCAATATTTTTTTCATGACATTCACTACCTTACTGGAATTGCAAACAATAGCAGATCGTGGGCACTCAACAGGGCTCCCATTAACGGCGCGAGGCGCCCGGTCACGGTCCGGCTTCGGAATGACCGGAGTGATGACGATGTTCCAGCCAGTCAAGAATTTCCTTGCCCAGCTCCGCGAGCAATTCCGTGTATTCCTGCCGCCTTTCAGCGGCTACGGCTGCATTGCTGGCCTGCCAGTTCTCCAGCGCGCGCTCGCAGACGGCATAATCCTGACACAGCGATCGAAAATCTTCACTCTCCTGGAAGGACTGCTCGATACGGGTCTGCCAGCCCTCGAACTGTCTGATCACCCGTGCAACTGAATCCTGTTCCCGTTTGTTGCTCATGTGCTCCGCCTTGCAGTCCTTGCGCAACTTGTGCGCCCGGATAGCTTCTGATCTATCTGACCTTAGCTGGGTTAGTCCCTGAGGGTAAGGGTTATACTGTAATTTGCTGTAGGCTACAGGTACGAAGTCCGCCTATGCAGTCCGGGCGAAAGTAACTGCACATGAAAAAGAATAATCCAGGATTATCGTCGGTCGAGGCAGGCCCAGCTTGTCGCTGGTCCAGCGAGGCGATTCGTGCGCAGCTGAAGCGGATCCTCGGGCATGCCGAATTCCAGGCCACCGATAAAATGCATGATTTTCTGCGCTTCGTCGTCGAGGAGACGCTGGCGGGCCGCTCGCAAAACATCAAGGGCTTCACTATCGCGGTCGAGGTATACGGACGGGATGCCAACTTCGATGCCGCGCACGATCCGGTCGTGCGCATCCAGGCCGGCCGCTTGCGGCGTGCCATTGAGCGTTATTACCTGGTCTCGGGGGGGCAGGACCCGATCCGAATCGAAATTCCGAAGGGAAGTTACGTCCCGGTATTCTCTGAAGGCCCTGGCTGCGGGTCTTTTCCAGACCGCGTGGGCGCTCTGCCAATGGTGCAACGGTCGACGACATCGTGGCCAACCATACTGATCACGCCCTTCGACGACCTGACCGGGAATCCCGACCTGGCCTACCTTGGAGTGGGTCTGGCCACCGAGCTGTGTGTCGAACTCGGGCACTGCGAGGATCTGCGCGTCATGCTCTATCGGGCAGGCCCACTGGACTTGCAGGAACTAAATGCCCGACCTGACTTCATAGTCAGCGGCAATGTGCGGTTCGACGGCTCAGCCATCAAGATCGTTATGCAGTTGAGCGATGGCGCGACCGGCGAGCAGTATTGGGCGGACTCGATGAATTCGCCACTCGAAGCTGACAGTCTGATCACATTTCAGGAAAAAGCCGCCAACACAATAGCTGCGCATATTGCCTCGGTACACGGTGTCATCATGCGCACGATGACCATGCAGTTGGGCAGCAGGCTGGCGGACCTGACGACCTACGAGGCGATCCTCAAAGGTTATGCCTACCACCATACAATAACCCCTGTTTCCTACATGCAGGCGTTAGATGCCTTGCAACAGATAAGGGTACGCGAGCCTGAGTGCGGGCTTGGCTGCACTCTGCTGGCGCTGCTATACATGGACAACGTCGCCTTTGAGTTCCTCGAGCCAGACCGCACGCCGCTGAACGAGGCCGTGCACATGGCCCGGGAGGGTGTCCTGATACTGCCGAACAATCAGTTCAGTCGCCTCGTGCTGGCCCGGGGGCATATGCTGGAGAATCAACTGGACCTGGCCCTCAGCGAGGTCAAGGCAGCGCTGGCCTTGCGCCCGGAATCGTTGTTGTTCATGGACGCGATCGGTTACATGTTGCTGCTGCTCGGGGAATGGGAACGGGGTGAGCAACTCGTCCGCGAGGCTATCCGCCAGAACCCGTTCTACGCTGTTTATGCCCGCTATGGCCTGTGGCTTAACGCAATCCGGCGGCAAGACTATGAGCGGGCGCTGGAGGAAACCGAGATTACCATCGAAATCGGGGATTTCTGGGGCCCGCTCAGCCGGGCGGCAACGCTGGGCCTGCTGGGCCGCTCCGCGGAAGGGCGTGATGTGGTCCAGCAATTGCTGCTCCTGAAACCGAATTTTCAGGAGCGCGGGCGGCTGCTGATCGGGCACTACGTCAAGTTCCCGGAAATCGTGGATCAGCTCGTAGAAGGCCTTGCAATCGCCGGACTGACCATCGACTGACCTCTTTTTGAGGCAGGGGGCACAAACCTGTTTGCTCCGAATATGGCGACTGTAGCCTACAAGAACCTACCGTAAGCTCCTTACGTTCCGGGATCCAAACGTACAAAGTCAAACGATGTTACCCGCCAGCAGTGGCGCGCTCAGCAGTGAGAAAGGCAAAAAAGCGGTATGGGGCGATGTTATCGGGTGCTCATGCCGACCGACGACGCTTACCTTGGCGACGGGCCGACGATTCTGTTGATCCCGGTCGGTGAAGGGTCATAACAGGAGAACATGTCCATGAAAAAACATCTAGCGCTAACAAGTCTGCTGTTCCTCCCCGTCCTGCTGCTATGCGGTTGCAACGAAAAGCCCGAATCGGGTGCCTCGCAGGGTGATCTCACCCCTGCAGAAGTGCAGGTCCTCGCCAAGGAAGCCTACGTCTTTGGCTTCCCGATGGTCATGAACTACAAGACGATGTGGAACTATGTCCTGGACAAGGATGGCCCTGAATACAAGGGGCCCTTCAACACGATAAGTTGCGAGGCACGCCTCTACACTCCCGAGGACAAGGCGGTCGTAACCCCCAATGCCGACACGCCCTATTGCATGTTCTGGATGGACCTCCGCACCGAACCGTTGGTCTTGAGCGTGCCGAAGATGGAGGCGGACCGGTTTTACCACTTCCAGCTCATCGACCTCTACACGCACAATTTCGCCTACGTCGGCACGCTGACCACGGGCAATGACGCCGGCAACATTCTGCTGGCGGGCCCGGACTGGGAGGGCGAGATGCCGGAGGGGATCACGAAGGTCATTCGAAGTGAAACCCCCTTCATCTTCAACGTAACCCGGACCCAGGTCTTTGGCCCTGAGGATCTCATCAATGTGAAGAAGATCCAGGCCGACTATAGCCTCAGGCCCTTGAGCACCTTTCTTGACAGCGATTCCCCGGAAGCCTCGCCTGAAGTCGATTTTCCGCAGTGGGAAGAGGGCGCCCAGTTCGACGAGCGCTTCTTTGCCTACCTCGACTTCATGATGGATCTGCTCGGCAGCCCCGGCGAAGGAGAGCAGGAACTCTGGGACCACCTCTCCCGCCTTGGCATCGGCCCCGGCAGCGACTTCAAGTTCGACGGCCTTCCAAAGGAGACGCAGGAAGCCATGAGAGCTGGAGTGAAGGAGGGATTCGGGGAAATCGAGGCCTTCCTCGAGAAGCACGCCAACGATCCGCTGGCAAGCGGCAAGATTTTCGGCACCCGGGAATTTCTCACCGAGAGCGCCCGCGAGAATTACGGCCTCGACAGCATCAATCTTCCGCGTTCCGCGGCTGCCCACCAGGGCCTCTACGGCAACTCCGCCGCCGAGGCGATCTACCCCACCTACTTTACCGATTCGGACGATGAACCACTCGATGCATCAAAACACAGCTACACGATGACCTTCGCCAAAGACGCACTGCCCCCGGCCAAGGCCTTCTGGTCGGTCTCGATGTACGACGGCAAGACCCAGCTCTTCCTCGACAACCCGCTCGATCGCTACCTGCTCAATTCGACCACCATGGACGATTACGTGCGCGGGGAGGATGAAGAGTTGGTGCTGCATATTTCGAAGAACTCTCCCAGCTCCGACCTGGAACCGAATTGGCTGCCGGCACCGGACGGAGCCTTCTACCTGGTGATGCGCCTCTACGGCCCGGAACAGGCGGTCCTCGAGGGTGAGTGGACGCCGCCGCCGCTCGTGAAGGCGGCAGCGCCATCGGCCGGCACGGCCACCGCCGCGGAACCGGACTAAGCAGGGGCGACGCCGATGCTCGACCACAGCGGGAAGTTCCCGGTCGTCGAACCGATCAACTGACTTTTAGGAGATGAAAATGAGACCTCTATTTTTGTCACTTGCACTCTGTATCACAACTGCCGCATTCGCCGAAGAAGTGAACGTCGAGAACTTCGTCCGAGCTGAATCCGACACGATGTTTCGAGTGAATATGGCTAGCGCCGGCGCAGATGTCGGCGAAGTTTTCCACCTTCGAGAGCCTACAACACCCGATAACCAGCCTGTTATCCGCATGAATCAGGACACGCTATATACAGCTGTCTTTTTGGATCTGGCAGAGCCGGTAAAAATCTCGCTGCCCGAGATCGAAGGCAGGTATCAATCCATGCAGGTAGTCAATCAGGACCACTATATGTTTGTCGAGGCCACGCCTGGCACATACGACCTGACGGAAGAAAACGTTGGCACGCGGTTTGCTTATGTGACGATCCGAACTTTCGCCAATCCGACCGATCCCGAAGACCTCAAAAAAGCACACGAAGCTCAGGACGCCATCAAGGTTGAGGGTGGTGGCCAAGGCCCGTTCGACGCACCGGACTGGGACCAGGACGCGCTCTCAGAAGGTCGAAAAGCGCTGAGTGATTTCGCTGCCGCGCTCGGTTTTGAAGCCTCCAGGGCCTTTGGCCGCAAAGACGAGATCGAGCCAACGGCATATCTGATCGGCGCAGCATCTGGCTGGGGCGGGCTGCCACGGAGCGCAGCGATGTATGTCATAGACAGCGTGGCTGCAAACGACGGAAACACACCTTATAAAGTGACGGTAAACGATGTGCCTGTAGACGGCTTCTGGTCGGTCACGGTCTACAATGCAGATGGCTACCTCGAAGCGAATGATCTGGGTGTAAACAACTACAACAATGTTACCGCTGAGCCGAATGATGACGGATCTGCAACGATCCACTTCGGCGGTTGCCAAGATGGCCGGATCAATTGTATTCCGATTACACCTGGCTGGAACTTTGCCGTGCGGATGTATCAGCCGCGCGAGGAAATCCTGGACGGTTCATGGACATTCCCCGAGTTTGTCAAGGTCGAGTGATCCGCCATCGATAGGATTAAGTTATGACGATGGTCAGAAAGCTTGTGTTACAGAGCAGCGTACTTCGGTACCCGCCGCCCATGCCGCGTCCGAAACTTTTGACGTAGGTGTGGGCCTCGGTTCGCCCGTGTCACTGGACTACTACGATCGGGCGCCGTTCCGGTTTACTGGAGAAATCGAAAAGATCCACATCGGTTATATTGAATAGGATGCGCAAATAAAGGGCCGGAATCAGTTTTCAGCAGACTTGTCCAGCCCCTTCAGCCTGATGTGAGTCCGCGGCCTGATCGTTCCAGGCCGCGGAATTCTTGGCATCGGCAACCGGAACCTGAGCGAGTCGAAGGGAAAAACATTATGAAACTTAGCGTACGAAACCTAGTGGTCATTCCGTCCACGGCATGCCTCTGGGTCATCGCCAGCATTTTCTTGCTTTTCCAGAACACCGGGTTGGCGGAAACGGAAAAGCCACGCTTGATTCTCCAGATCACGGTCGACCAATTGCGCGGTGATTTGCCGGCACGGTTTCTCAATCGCATGGGTGAAGGCGGATTCCGTTATTTCCTGGAAGAGGGAATCGTCTACGGCAACGCCCACCACGCGCACGCCAACACCGAGACCATCGTTGGCCACGCCACCCTCGCGACCGGCGCCCACCCCTCGGCGCACGGGATGATCGGCAACATCTGGTTCGACCGCGGTACCGGGTCCCTGACCTATAACATCGAGGATGATCGTTATGGGCTTTTGACCGAAGGCGCGGACGTCGACAAGCAAACGGAGATCGACCCCACCCAGAAGGTGGCCGGTACCGATGGCCGATCGCCTGCCGCGATGCTGGTTTCGACCTTCGGCGATGAGCTCTCGATCTACACCGCGGGAATAGCCAAGGTCTTTGGCGTCTCGATCAAGGATCGCGGTGCAGTCTCGTTTGCGGGGCACGCCGGAAAGGCGTTCTGGTTCTCGAAGAGTGCCGGCGAATTCGTCACCAGCCGTTTCTATTACGACAAATATCCCGAATGGGTGACCGCCTTTAACAAGGCCGGCCCGACCCGGCGCTTCGCAGACACGTCCTGGGAACTGCTCCAGGACCCATCGCGTTATCTGTTCGGTAACCGCGATGACCAGGCCTGGGAGCTGGACCTGCCACCTTTCGGCCGGACATTCCCGCACGCTTTCGGACCGGCGGACGGCAGGGGGTTCACAACCTTTCTCACGGTGAGCCCGGCTGGCGACGAGCTGACCCTCGAATTTGCCAGGGCGTTGATCGAGAACGAAGCCCTTGGGACTGACCCGGTCACCGACTTCCTGTCCGTCAGTTTCTCCTCCACGGATTACGTCGGTCACCTCTTCGGACCCTCGAGCCTGGAGGCCGAGGACAACCTGCTGCGGCTCGATCGCACGCTTGCGGCGCTGCTCGCATATGTCGATGAGAAGGTTGGGCTGGATCACACCCTGGTGGTGCTCTCTGCCGACCATGGTGGTCCCGAAGCGCCGGCGGACCTGCAACAATATGGGTTCGAGGCCAACTACGTGGATCCGGACTCCTGGGAAAAGGAGGCGGGCTTCGCCGCCCTCAAGCAACGTTTCGGCATCGGCGAACAGCTGATCCGGCAATACGCCCACCCTTACCTCTACCTGAATCATGAAATCATCGCCGAAAATGGCTTGTCGCTTGGTGAAGTCGAGGAAGCGGTCGCCGCCGAACTGGTCAAGTTCGAAGGCGTCGCCCTGGCCGTTTCCAGCACGGCGATGGCGCATGGCGAGATTCCCGACACCCCGCTGCTGCGCTCGGTCCTGAACAACTACAATCCACGGCGCTCCGGCGATATCTATGTTGTCTTCCGGCCGAATTGGTTTATCAACGACTTCGACGGCCTCACGGTCGCGGCGACTCACGGATCGCCCTGGCGCTACGACACCTTCGTACCGGTCTTCTTCGCCGGGGCTGGAATTAATCCACAAAAAGTCTACCGGGAAATCCACACCATTGACGTGGCTCCTACCCTGGCCGCCGTTGCGGGCACCAAGCCACCCTCCGGGACCCGTGGCAAGGTCCTCGTCGAGGTCCTGGAAGGTCGGTAACGTTGAAAGCTCATGTGTAGCCTACAAGAGGCTACGGTAGCTTCCTTACTTCCCGCAGCTTTTTTTGCTAAAAATACAATGACCTTTCAAGCACTTCCCAAAACAGGATAAGGCGCGCTAACGCCTTGAAGGAGGACACGTGGCTTTACGAGTTCAGAAATTGGTAGTACCCGCCTTACTCGCTCCGGTGATTTTCGCCTCGGCGATGTTCACCTTGGCGACCACTTATTCAACCCCCGCGTATTCTCAATACTCAACCAGCTACTGCCGAGATTACGCAACCAGGGTGTCACGGCAGTACTCACGTGGCGGCGCCGTTGGCGGCGCTGTGCGCGGTGGCGTCGGCGGAGCGGCCGTGGGCGCCGTTGTAGGTGGTAAGAAGGGCGCCAAGAAGGGCGCCGCGATCGGTGCCGTTACCGCTGGAACCGCGCGGGGTGTCCAGCGTGGCGTGACCTACGATGCCCTCTATCGCGACTGCATGCGCGGAAGTTTGTATTACTGATAACTGCTTAATTAGCGGTTAATTGAATCAAAAGTACCAGGAGAAAACTGAATGAAGACCACAAAAATTTTGTTTGCTGCAACAATGGCATTTTCCTTCCTGTTGTCTAATTCCGCTGTTGCGGCCGAAACGCCTGACGCTGTCCAGTCGGGGCTAAAAGTTAAGCTCAACGAGATGACCTGCGCGGAGATGTTGGTTCAAACCGGCAGCACACGGGACTTCACCATGATTTACATGCATGGCGTCATCAATGGTTTACAGAAGGACTATCTGTTCGACGCCGTCAAGGTTAGCGAAGCCACCGACAAAATTTATGAAATGTGCATCGCCGATACTAACGCCAACCTGCTGGAAATATTCAAAAAAGCGCGTGGTTAATGAGGAAGAAACATGAAACTTAAAATAATGGCTGTTGTGGCAGTCTTGTTCACCCTGATGAGTACATCCACCTACGCGGCCGCTACCAATGAGAAATGCCAGGCGACGTTTGCCAAGTTCAAGGAGCTCGGAAACGTTCCCCAGTTGTTGGCCCAATCCTACGGTTATGCCGTGCTGCCGACCATTGGCAAAGGTGCTGTTGGTATCGGCGGCGCCGGCGGCACCGGTTGTGTATACGCCGGTGGCGAGCATACCGGCAACGTATCCATGGGCCAGGTGACCATCGGTTTCCAGCTGGGTGGGCAGTCCTACAGCCAGCTGATCCTGTTTCAGAACGCGGATACCTACAAGGAATTCACCAAAGGCAATTTCGAATTTGGCGCTGATGCAACGGCGGTGGCATTAACTTATGGCGCCCAGGCAGGCGCGACCACCAAGGGCGCATCTGCCAGCGCCGGTGATACCAAGGGCGCTGCCGCGTGGAAACGCGGTATGGCGGTGTACACGATTGCCAAGGGTGGCCTGATGTACGAAGCGTCGATCGGTGGTCAGAAATTCAGTTTTAAACCATTGACGGACTAAACACGGTTCCCGGTCAGCTGCGGTGGCCTTGCTGCCGCAGCTAAAATCCGGGCTGTCCTCGAATTTCCTCGGCGAATGTCGGGAGGCAGGTGCGCAGGAAGCGATCGCATAACTTAAACCACAGCCAGCCCCAGCACAGCTACGCCGATTGCGAGACCCATGCGGGCTGGTGTGTTGGCGAAGGGGCAGGGTTAAACTCTATATGGTTTTCTGCTTTTTGTTGCGTTGACCGGTTCAAACCGCACTTATTGGCCAGAACATCATGACCTGAAGACAAAAAGCCTCAGCAGAACAATCAAGACATTCAAAATAGTATCAAAGGTTTTTCCTTCTTCTGCGAAATCCTGGCTGGAACCCAGGGGCGATATAACGTGTTCATGTGCTGGTGAAGACAAAAATGCCCCTAACTTGCCCAGTGTCTCTGTACTGTTTGAATCACGATTCGATTCCAGAATTCTTTTTACTTCTTCTCCGAGCCTCTGGTCCTCAAGCGTTTTCTCTTTAGGGAGCATCAGTTTTTGACGAGTTTCCTGGTACCTGGTGAACTCACCACGGTTCAGCCAGAATCCCTGGCATTTCGGACAACGCGTTAAAATTAACTCCCTGGGAAAATTGGGGTCCTTATATAGAACAAGCGCCGTTCGGTCTCGGGGACACAGCAGCCTTGGGTCTTCAATGTCAGAAGGAGTCCGCAAGCGATCTGGATCCAATGATTCAATTTCCTGCGCCTCACCCAGCTTTACCCTGAACAGTTCAAAAGCGTCAAACCAGATTCCACCACACCCCTCGCACTGATCGATAATGACCTGCTGACCGTAATGAGACGGGACGCCAACCTGGTGCATTACGGCTTTTTCGTTTGGACAAAACATGGATCAATCATTTTCCCTAAAGGGCTCACTACATGAATATGGATGTTAAGTTTCAGTGCGCTGCCTCGTTGAAACAATCCATCGACAAGAGCGATACTGTAATGCAATTGGTCTTCCAGGCTCCACAATGAATGCAGAGGCGTATTTTCAGGCAGTAGAGGCAATCGCACTGGTGATCGCCCTGGGTTTTGCGATTCTTCAGGTTCGCCAGTACCGTCGCGACAAGCACCGTGAAGCTGCGATGGAATTGCTGCATTCATTCCAGACCCCTTCATTCGCCCGCGCATTGAACATCGTCTATGCAATGCCGGGCGGCCTGTCAAAGGAGGAGGTGGAACAATACTGCGGCAATGAATTTCACCTCGTGTACGCCATGACGACCACCTGGGAAAGCCTTGGCGTACTGGTGCACCGGGGTGAAATTGACCTGCAGCTTATCGATGATTTTTTCAGCGGCCCGATTCGGATCTCCTGGCAAAAACTGGAAAACCACGTCATGGGTGAGCGTGAGTGCACCGGCAGGGGGACCATCAACGAGTGGTTTCAGTGGCTTAACGAGCGACTGGTGGATATGGAAACTGTGGAACAGCCCGTTCCCGCCCACCTTGAGCACAAAGATTGGCAACCCAAAAAACCTTGGTGGAGATAATATTTTGCTTTCAGCGCCGGATGGCTTACGAAGCTTTTACTGTGAATCGCTGTAGGGTCTGGCCTGCTTAAAATAGACTCTTCGCTCGCCCGTGCCGAGATCGTCCACCTTGTATTCAACATCTATCGCGAACAAGCTGTTCGTACGCCGAGGATCATCGAGTTGCTTGAAATGATCGTGCAGGGTACGTATCACGTTCACCATCAGATCGAGTTCGCCATCCAGGAACACAGGCTCTCTGATCCCGAGTTCCCTGTTCACCTTCGTTTCTGATGATCGTTTGATGTAGGCGCGTTCGGCGTATTTTGTGCTGAAATCATAGGCGGTCGTTGGATCAAAAAACACGATCATTTCTTCCGCCACAACGCCGGGTGAAGGGTTGGTTACACTGTATTCGCCATACTGGTTGTTGAAGTAGACCCCTGTTGACAACCCTGACTGGCTTTTCACGCCGGTGATATTTCTTGAGATTGCAACGCCGTTGCCTTCTTCTTCCGGAAACCCTGGGTTCAATTGAATCGCGGCGAAAACGGTTTCGTGGTTGATGCCGTAAAACTCACGCTCGTCGAATGCTCTTCGGTTCCATACTGAAGCCCATACGGTTTTAACCGCCTTCTCGATACTGCTGCCCTTTTTGTCGTGATTGAACGAGGTTGAAGTGTACAGCCCCGCACCGCTGAAATCGGTCAAATCTTCAGAATTGGTCGAGCTTCGAAAGCGCATGCTTTCGGTTGGATAGTGGGTCTCGATTTTGGCCTTTACATCTGCGATCAACCGAGGGTCGATGGACGATTGCAAAAGCCTTTCCCGGAGCGCTGCAAGCAGTTTTTCTGTCTCAACCGGGTCATTCTCCACACGAATGATTTCAATGGTGTCTTTGATGAATAAGTCGATCCCCGTTTCTTTTATGTGCGCATCATAGTATGCAAAGGGAATGGCAAAACCTGGCCGGACGATTTGATAATCAGCCTTGTCTTTCAGGAGATTATAAATCTCGGCATAGTTCGCAGCCTTGGCGCCCACCAGGTTAGCGTCTGTTGCGCCAATCTCGCTGTGGTCCAGCACTCTTTTCACATCCAGGCGAACCGCTGGCAGATTGCCGATCGCAGGTGGTCTGGATGACTGCCAATGTATCTCAGCCTCTTTTCTGTCTGCCACCTCAATGCTGACATCGTTGCCTTTTAAACTCATTTTGACCAGCGCGTTACCGTGAACCAGCTGCGCGTATTCTGAAGACATGATATTGGGAAATACCATGTTGGGCGTATTGCGCTGTTTCGATTTCAGGTTTATGTGGTCGAGGTCGGTCTGTGCCTGTTCGGTGATCACACCTGCAACCACGGTCAGGTCAAGCGGTAATGACTGAAACACCGGAATACTTTTCGTGTTCAGCGAGGTGTACACATCTGTGTTTCTGAGCATGTCGTCTTTCGAAATGTAGATCAGGTAGCCATAGGCGACGCCATCCCACATTACGCGCTTTTTGGCAGCGCCCTCCGCGGCCAATTTGATGTCGTTGGTCAGCCTGGCCAGGTCAATCAACAATGACGCTTTCAAGGTATCGTCAACCACACCGCCCACGATGGGTTCTATGCTTTTCCAGGCTACAAGTTGTTCTCCATACATGCTCTCGATGTTGTCAGTCGCATAGTTGACGGCAACTGACACAAAGTCGGCTATTTTTAGCAGGCGTTCAAGATCCCGGCCTTCGACAGAATAGTTAAAATCGCGAATATCCGTAAGGAGCTTTTTACGTTGTTTTTTCGTGATCAACCCGGAAGAAAATGCTGAGTTGATGGCAACGAACATGCGCGATTGAATATCGGAGTTCGAAGAGTTTGCGTCAACACCGCTATTCAATACATCAACCTGCAGGTATCGGTTGAGCTGGATAATAAATCGAATCGCTTCAAGCGGGTAGGAATCTGTTTGTTCCATGCGCATCTTTAGTGCAGCCCCAATTTCTGAAAGCGCTTCGAGTTGGCTGATAGAGTTGTGGGTGTTTTTCAGCGAAGCGATAGTTGCGAGCTGTTGTTCATTCAGTTTGGGTTCAAGCTTGTTTGCCGATTCCTTTAAAAAATCAACATTTACTGCAAAATAACTGTTGAGCGATTTCAGCAACTGTTCGATTTCAGCTTTATGCAAATCCGAACCGTCGTACTTCTGATAAAAGGCCTCCAGGATCGTAAGGGTATCCCGCGAAAGCGAGTTATGGATTCCATTGCGAATGGTTGAAAATTCGCTTTTGTATTCTGGCTCGATACTTTGCGAAATGGCGTCCACCTCATTTCTCAGGGTGTTAATCGACACGCCGGAGGTGGAATTTAAGTCGTATCGGCTCAGAATTTGATACAGAGACAGATACTCATTGCGTTTCCGCATATGCCTCGCTACATACTCAGCGAGGTGATTCAGATATAAAACTTCATATTCCGAACTCGCCGTTCCCCGCGCATAGAAGGTTCTTGCCATCTTTGTGTCGGGAAATTTGAGGTTGTAAAAGCGTTCCAGAATGGTGTGATTGAATACATTCAGCACGTCTTCCATTGCCTGATCGTCGGCCATGAATTTTTCATGATCGATCTCAAAAGCGGTGCTGTCGGCATCGCCAACCACGTTTTTTGCGTACAAATAGTGATAGTTGGTGGCGAAAACATTGGCAATATAGAAATCAAGCGCTGCCAGCTTCTGTGCACCTTCGTCACGAAAGGCTGAAAAAAACAGGGTTTCTCCCTTCTCACCGGGAAAGCCACCGCTCCTCCTGCAATACCTGCCCTCGGTAGTCTGCTTGGCATAGCAGCCGTATGGACCTTTCCACTGTTCATTGACCGATGCGGCAAAGAGCGATTGAATCGCTTCAAGATTTGTTTGATCCTGGGCGGAAAGTTCGCTACTTATTATCAGCAATAACAGTGCAATCAGGCTGGTTGTTCTCATGCTGTCTATTCAAGGGTATCGGCAATTCAAATGCTATATTGCCAGAATTACCGGAACATGGGACAACCATTGATATCGGGTCTTCAGCCAGGTAGCCACTTAATCTGGACCATACTGGCTGATAATCTTTCTGTTCACAGCTCGAAATTGCCTCGTCTAAAGCCGATTCGATTTGAACGCAGAGTAGTGAGTGGTCATGCGTCCAGGTCGATGCCCCAACGGGTCCTATCGATTCTCAAGACCCACACCAGTCGCGCGCAACCTGCGTCGGAACGTGTACTATCGGCTAAGAGCACCAAGAGATCACTTCACCTATAAGAATCGTTAACTGAAATACCCTCCAAGCTTGGTGATTGGAACAGATAAGGTTTAGATATATGGTTGGATATACCAGGAAAATGTCATGAAAATTGTTGGAATTGGATATCCCAGAACCGGCACCAAAACACTGGGCACCTGTTTCCGGACCTTGGGGATGCGCAACATGTCTTGGGATGGTGGGGCATATGAGAGGTTTGAAGCAGGTGACCGCCAGGGTTTAATGAATATTGCCGAACGCTTTGACTCTTTCGAGGACTTGCCCTGGTGTCATCTTTACCGGGAGTTTGATGACAGGTTTCCAGGCAGCAAATTCATTCTAACCTTACGAAACACCGAGCGGGCCTGGTTCGAAAGTTTCCGCAAGCACGATGTTCGTCTGAATAATGATATTTATATTCCATCAAAGGGTCCTGAATTTGAAGAGACTATGGCTATCTACAGGGAACATAATGCTGCAGTCAGAGCGTACTTCAAGGATCGGCCAGGCGATTTCATGGAATTGTGTTGGGAGCATGGAGATGGCTGGCAGCAACTGTGTGAGTTTCTGGAACGCCCAATTCCGAGCAATCCATTTCCGCACGTCAACAAGACCCCGAAAAAATCAACCTACAGGCTTTTTCGTTTGTACCTGAAGAGACTGACGGGGCGGGGAGATTGAGTAAAGGCCTCTGGAAGAGGACTTCAGTACTCGTGATCGCATAAAGCGCTGGGTATGAGAGATTAGCAATTGGACTCCTGACAATTATGACAATGATGAATCAGTTATTGATTCATCCGATAATCTTTTTTCGAGAAGATCTATCAAACCCATTGATTTTTCTTCGGTAAACTTGCAGGCAAAAAACTTATCAGAGTTGTCCAGGGCAGGTAAATCAGATTCATCCAGTATTGCGGGATCTTCGCGCTCCGGGTTCCAGTCGATATAGTGCAGGTAAACTCTTTTTTCATCTGGCATGGCTTCACGCTTACCTTCAAAAATTTCTCGCGCAGCTGATTCATCAAAGGAAATGCAGTGCTTCTTGTGCTCTGAATTCAGTATTGCAGTCTGAAAAAATATTTCATCGGAGTTTGTCGCCAGACGTAAATAAGTCCTTAGTTTTCGGCTTTGTTTGGACCTGATAAAATCTACCAGGAATTGCACGGCATCCCTGTTCAAACACCATCTTGACGAGCCGCTGTAGAAGTCGATCCAGGTCTTGTCCCTTGGCAACAAGTACCTGTTTGCCATGTTTTCAGCCTGGTTCACCATGGATGCCATGAATTTACTGATTCTCGATGTGTAGGACTCCTGCTCATCATGCCGGACGTCGACAAAACGCGCCTTCAGATCCATCAGCCTGTAGTTCCGTATGAGTCCGTATCCCCAGATGCCTGGAACGAGCGGGTAGTAGTTCAGGAAATTTACAGGGTGATGCCTGGCCAGAAAACCAGTGAAATGCCTGGAGTGCTTTATCGGAAAGTCAGTGCCGGCCAAATACATGAAATAATCTGCATCCGAAACCTCGAGTCCATATTTAAGACATTTGCAAATGGTGCTCGTCAGGCTCCACCCACCCCAGTGGACCTTGTATCTCTTTTCAACAAAGTGAACATTAGGGTGATCCGTAATTTCAAACTTCGCCAGATCACTCCGCTTATCGATATGGACAATAATGTCGGCGTTAAATCCTGCAAGGCGATTGATAAGCTTGTGAAATATGCTTGGCTGATGATGAGCCAGGACAATGAAACAGATCTTCATTTCAGCGTTTTACCCAGCGACAGGCGCATCGCGAATTGCAACCACTATGGCTGTAACGAGTCATAAAGTTCCATTAATCCTGATCTTTCAATGGCGCTAATGTCCTGGGTTGAAACAACGCTCTTGTTTTCCTTTTCTCGCCTGACCGAGCTTGATTGCAATGCCTCGATATCTCCAAATTCAGCTTCCATTGGTTTTAATTTTGAAAAATTCATATCCAAGGTCTTCATTACCAGTGCCGGAGAGGCTATCAAGTCCTCATAACGTATCACCGCATCACCACAAAATTGCAGAATGGACCGATATGACTCAATGAATACGTCGACATCATGGGTCCAGTTTCCCCACCCCTGGGACTTCCACGAATTGAAGTTCTTAAGTGGTGAACGGACAATGCCGATGATCTTGTAGTTGTTGTTTTTATAGGTATTCAATAAATCTCCGTTGAACAGGCCCCATTCCCTGAACGGTTCGGGTCTGAAAGTTTCTTTGAAAGCGGCAACTTCAAAGATCTCCTCCAATTTTGACATTGCAACGTCCAGCGGCATTTCGTGGTCAGCAAACATCTCAAGCTCTAAGTCGGATACTTTTTGATCCCTTAAGGTCCGGTATGTTCTCAACGACAGGGCCTCCAAGTGAGGTTCCGAAAGGCATATACAATTCTCAACAGAGTTGATCATTCTGCACAGCAGGGTGGAACCGGATCTCGGTATTCCAACCACAAGCGCTTTCATGTGTTGTCCTCTCCTCGACAATTGCTACCCGTTAACCCCATCCTCTTGCCTGTAATTTTAAGTGCAGAGCCTTGAGGAATGAGCGTATTGGAGGTTCAAAATATCTTGCAACCAAATAAGCGATTCCAATGACGATCGTTATCGGAATTACGGGCATCAGGATTGGTGGTACCCAGGGCAGCAAATGCCCGGATTTGATGATTAGCGAAACCATCATATTCTCATGCAAAAGATAGAGTGGGTAGCTGATGAAGCCAATGGTCAGCAGCAGCTTGTTGGCGAGAACTTTTTGGACCTTTTGGTTCAAAGCAGCAACCATAAAGATCAATGCAACAACGGTTGCTGCTAACGCTGGACGCCATTCATAGAGCATTTCCCCACGGCCGGCTTTACCTTCAACCAATGCCGCTGCCACTGCAGTTATTATTGCGGCTACCAGTAACCATTGTTTTTTCTCATTGAAGTGTCTGTAAAAAAGTGCACCGGCAGCAAACCAGCCACAGGGTCTGCCACTGAATGCATTCAAGAGCTGCTTTGCCTGGTGCCAACCATGTTCCTGAAAAACGGGACCCAGAAAGAGCACGATCGCTGCAACAAGAAACAAACCTATCATCACCCAGATCATCCTCTGTCCCCCAATCAGGAAATAAAAGATGCCTGCCACCAGGTACAACTTGATCTCCACGTAGAGCGACCAGAATGCGCCTTCAAGTTCGCCCACGGGTGAACCAAGAATCAGTTGCCACCAATACGGTTCAATAAATGTCAGCCCCGGTAATAAGGCGCTAATCTCAGGGATTCCAGCGGGCCGCTCATAAAAAAACGACGTTGTTGAATAAATTATGAGAGAACAGATAAGCATGGCGGGGAACAGCCTGATCCATCTTCTGATCATGAATTCCGGAAAGTTTTTGGATCGCTCAAGTGACATGAAAATAACGAACCCGGAAATCATGAAAAAAAGCTGTACGCCAAACCGCCCATAGTGAAACAACGGAAAGTACCTTAGCTCGTCTCCATAGGGAACAATAGAGTGCCACCGTGAAAAAGCGTGGTAAAAAATGACCAAAAATATCGCAACACCCCTGAGGCCATCCAGATACTGAATTCGGGAAGGACTGTTTGGTTGGGTTATGTTTTCGAATGTCATACAGATGACGAGTATAAGGAGAGCAATAGCCCTTTGCCATGAAAGCTGTATCAATCTGGATGCCGCTGCATTATTGCAGCCAACGCAAGCCAGTAACCTTCGGCATTGCGCGGCAGCGCCTACCGTCAAAAATCGGATGAATCCACCAAGATTTTGTGGCGAAATGAGGGCCAGTTTACGTTTTGCTGATACGGATCAAGCTCCCGGCTGGCCCGCCTGCGTAAATTGAAAGGACCTTGCTGGATCCAATTCGCGAGAATGCCTCGCCTGGGTGGCTGGAAAATGAAAGCACCAGATTTTCGCTTGCTGATTTTCATGTCAGTGCTGCTTTTGCCTGGGCTTTCCATACCCGCTGAAACGGTGCCGACGGAAGTCCAGTTACCGGGCACCCAGCCTCAGCAAGTCGGAAACATGGAATCGCCTGGCAAGTGTCAGAACTGTCATGCCGGGTACAATGATCAAACAACTGCCGGCGCGGGTCAGGGTGAACCACAGGACGAGCCATGGACAGGCTGGTCGGGCGCCGGCATGGCCAACGCAGGCCGCGACCCCATTTTCTGGGCGACCCTGGCAATCGCTGAACAGGATTTCGACGGTGCGGGAGACCTTTGTATCCGCTGCCACAGCACCGCTGGCTGGTATGGAGGCAGGTCCACTCCGACGGATGGGTCCGGCCTTCTCGCGAGTGATTCTGACGGCGTCGATTGCGATGCCTGCCACCTGATGACCAATGTGGACAATTCAGAGCACACAGGCGAAATGGTCTCGCCATTCTTTGCTAATTGCTCGAATGATCCAAATGTTCCCGACAAGCAATGCGGTTCTGACACGGAAGGCTTCTATGGCAGCGGAATGCTGTCCCTTTGGTCGGGCGATGAAAAACTGGGCCCTTACGAACAGACCGCGGCACGGCATAAATTCATGCAATCCGCGTTCCATCGCAGCGTCGATTTCTGTGGCTCCTGCCACGATGTTTCCAATTCGGTGGTCGGCGACCTGGCGCCCGGCAACGGCGCGCAGCCGGGTGCGCCGCATGTACTTTCCAGCCAGGATTATAACGGCGGTGAACCTGACCTTGGCGGGCCAGTGGAAGAAAAAGCCGCGTTCAACAATCCTCCTTACGCCTATGGAATTGTCGAGCGCACCTTCAGCGAATACAAATCGAGTGCTTTGCCGACCACGCTGGTTTCTCAATTCAATACACTGCCACCCGAGCTGAAGCTATCGGGTGGCTCGCTTGAAGTGACTTACAGGGCCGCACTGGAGGCCGGTACCGGTGGTAATTATCAGGACGGGAGCCCGCGATACTTCAGTTGCCAGTCCTGTCATATGCGCCCGACAACCAGTGCAGGTGCTGACAAGGCGGATGTGCTGATTCGTCAAGATCTCCCGGCACATGACCATGTGGGAGGTAACTACTGGTTGGCCGATATGATCAAGTACCAGGATGCGAATGGCCTGTTGCGGCTTGGGGGTGGCCTGACTTCCACTCAACTAACAGCGCTCGAACTGGGGCAACAAAGGGCTATCGCTCATCTGCAGCAATCGGCTTCGCTTCAAATCGAGGGTGACGTGCTCAAGGTGATTAATTTGACCGGGCACAAACTGATCACCGGCTACCCGGAAGGAAGACGCATGTGGCTGAACATCAAATGGTACGACAACCAAGAACAGCTGGTGCGGGAAGACGGTGCTTATGGTCCGCTGGTTGATAGCGCCGATCAGCCGGTAATGATTGAAAACCCAGCCGGCGGCCCGGACGTGCAGGTGGAATCCATCATGGACCTGCATGACCCGAATACCCGTATCTACGAAGCGCACTATGCGATCACCAGCGAATGGGCAGCGACGCTTCTGGCGACCGGCAAACCCGCTGATTTCGCACTTAGCTACGACCGCTACACGGGTGAGGAGAGTATGGTCCTGGGCGACCTGGCCAGCCAGGGAGCAGGTAGCTTCCAGGAATCTTTTCATTTCGCTCTCAACAATGCAGTTTCATTTGACAACCGCATTCCTCCCTATGGAATGGCGTACGACGAGTCGAAAAAAAGGAATGTACTGCCTCAACCGGAAGATCAGTACGGGGCGCCCGGCTCGGGAGGCGTCTACCAGCATTGGGACCAGTTGGACCTGCGTGAATTGAAACCCGATGGTGCGGTGTCAGCCCGAATAAACCTGCTCTATCAGGGAACCAGCTGGGAGTATATCCAGTTTCTCAAGGAGGCGAACGAGGGCACCGAGCCCACAGAGGGTGGTAACGAATTCCTCGGAGACGAAGGTGAAAATATGCTGAACACCTGGATCAATGCCGAGGTACCGGCTGCAATGGAAGTGGCTGGTGATCACAAAATGGTACCTCCCGTACTGATGGCATCGATCAACTGGGGCGTGACCTACCTGACAATCGGCGGCACCGTCAGCGGTCTGGCAGGTTCGGGTCTCGTGTTGCAGAACAACCAAAGCGATGACTATCCGGTTGACAGCAACGGCAGCTTTACCTTCGACACAGCCCTGACCAACGGCAGTGATTACCTGGTGGAAGTGTCAGTTCAGCCAAGCAATCCCAATCAAACCTGCAGCGTAACCAACGGCAATGGCACGCTATCGGGGCACAACATCAGCAATGTCAGTGTAAGTTGCGTTTACGATGCGATGATCTTCAAGGACGGGTTTGAACAGCAATGAGAGACCAGTGGCTGTGCGCCTGTGTCCGGCTAGCCGATTGTGCGCCTGACCTGATGGGGCATCCTTTCTTACTCGCCTTTTCTCATTTATAGATCGGTTTGTCGACAACTTGTAACTTTTCCTGTCTCAGTGACGTCCAACAGTCTGTAATACCAAATGCACTCGGAGAATTGATCTTCGGGGCAATCGCAGCGGGGCTCGATAAGATGAGACAAATGAGTAGACCTGGAACAGGTTCAAAACAGCGGTTTTTGCTGGCGACGTTTTGCTTTCTGTTTCCAACGGTATTGTTCGCTCAGGCAAGTGATAGCGAATTGGCGAATCCAGTTAAGATGCAAAAAACGAGTTCTCCTTTCGAAATCAGCAGGAAAAACGAGTTTCACTGTGCGGAGGTCGATAAACCGGTGATTGGCAGTCCGGTGAGTCATGAGATTACGGTAGATCCGAAAAGGGTTGAACGCTGTCTTTACAAGCAGGTGGGCTCGCGATTAAACGAATGCAAGAAGCTTAAAATAGAAAACGCAACCGTTGATCAGAGAGGATTTGTCACGCTTGACACTGAACAAGGCCCCGTCGGTTTTAGCTTCCAGGAATTTCAAAGCGATGAAGAAGCGAAACCCAGAAGAGTACTGGTCTGGACGTGGCCTGATACGGACAAGAAGTATTTATGTACCGCATACAGCTCCAGGCGCTGAGGCGTGTTTTAACTCCGTAGCGTAACGGAGAGGGCTCCGTTAAACTTGTTCAATGAATATTGAACAGATGGTCGGCGAGTTATTTGATATTTTTGACGAGAACCAGGATGGCGTCATATCCAGGCGCGAGTTCATTGCGCTGGCAGAAAGCCTGTTGCATCAGAAAGGCATGAGTTTCAGCAGCGATATCTTCAATCACTTCGATACCAATCACGACAACGTGATATCCAGGGAAGAGTTAATCGACATGATTGTCGAGCTTGCCTTGTAACCGACGAATCTAATGCTCGTCCCCTATGAATCCAGTCCAGTTGGACATGTAGTTCACGAAAGCTTCGCTCAGTCCCTGTGAGTGCAGGTATTCCCGGCTTACCGGGGTTTTCACCGGTTCAAAATCGGGGTTGGCAAATACCTGCAAAGGGAAATCATGATGCAGGATCGCCGCACGTCCCAGCAAAATGAAATCGGCACCGTCTTCAAGGCACTTCCTCGCATCATGAGGCGTATGAATTTTGCCGGCAATTCCCAGCCGCACTCCACCGCGGTCCAGTTCCGCGAAGTAGCTGAACAGAGACCGGCCGTGGAACCGCTCCTCGACCGGTTCCTTGAAAACATCCCATAGAGAAACATCGAGAAAGTCGATGACGCCTTCTTCCAGCAAGCGGCTGGACACTTCAATCATCTCGCCGAGCTTCAGATCGAATCGCTCGGGCGACAGTCTCACGCCCAGCAAAAATCCGGGCCGGCAACGGTCGCGGATAGCTTCGATAATTTCAAAGACAAGGCGCGCGCGATTCTCCAGCGAGCCGCCGTACCTGTCGTTTCGCTGGTTGATGACGGGGCTCAGGAACTGGCAGAGGATGTAGCCATGCGCACCGTGAATTTCCACGCCGTCGAAGCCCGCCTTTTCAGCCCGTTGGGCGGCGGTCACAAAATCTTCCCTGAGTTGCCGGACCTCTTCGAGTGCAAGGGCGCGCGCGCCGGTTTCTTCGTTATCGGAAGGGCACACCGGCTGGCCGCCGACCAGGTCTTCCGGTGATCGCATGCCTGCATGGTGTAATTGGATAACGGCAAGACTATTTTCCGCCCTGATCGCCGAAGCCAGCCGCGAAAGCCCCGCAACATGGTCATTGGAGAAGCAGCCCAACTGCCCTGGAAAACCTTTGCCCACGGCCTGCACATGCGAGGCGCAGGTCATGGTCAGGCCGAATCCGCCTTTTGCCCGTAGGGTCAGCCAGCGGAACTCCTCGTCGGAAAGGCGCCCGTCATCAAAGCTTTGCAGATTGGTCATCGGCGCCAGCATGAAGCGGTTTTTCATCACGGCACCGTGCTTGAAGCTTAATGGTTGAAACAGGTTTTTCATTATTTCACTAACTCAATATCTGGGGGTTGAGCTGCCACAGGGCATAATTCAGGGCGGCCGCAAAACTGACCCACAGCAGGTAAGGGACGAGGAGCACGCCGGCCAGTGGACGAATACGCCAGAAGGACAGCAGGGTCGCAACAATGAGGGCCCATAGCAGAATGATGTCGGCGAACGCCCATGCGCCACTGTGCCACGCAAAAAATAGCCAGCTCCAGAGGGCATTGAATACGAGCTGCGCCATGAAAAAGGACAAGGCGAGGCGGTGGCTGTAAAAGCCGCCGCTGCGCCAGACCAGCCAGGCGGCGATGGCCATCAGGGCGAACAGTACAGTCCAGACCGGGCCGAACACCCAGGGCGGCGGAGCCCAGGCAGGTTGCACCAACTGGCCATAGAACGACTGCGCTTGTATGGATGCCGCCGCACCGACAGCGGATGCTGCGAAGCTCAGAGCCAGCCAGCCGATAAGTCCAAGGACTTGTTTTTGCGTTGATATTGAAGCCATATGGATTTCCTTAATCATTGTATGCGCATTTGCGCCCGTTGAAATCAACATTTCGAACTGTGCCTAATTATTCTAAGATAGATCGAATCCGCGATATGCATAGCCAACAACAAGGAATCCGGGATCATGAAAATTTCCTGTTCAAGCCGCCTCATCTTCTGCCCAGCTGTTGTCGTCCTGCTGTTGGCCGCGTCGCTTCAGGCCTCAGAGAAGGGGGTTGTGAGGCTATCCGACCCGGTTGAAACCACGAGCAGTTATGAACTTTACGGCGAACGGTTTCCCGAACCGGAGAAACCGCTGAACCTCGGTGAACTGGTTGAAAACAGTGACCAGCACCTGGATGGCAATGTCCTGGTTCACACCCGTATCGCCAAGGTTTGCCAGAAGAAGGGCTGCTTTTTCGTGGCTACTGATGGGGCGGCAACCGCTCGCATCACGTTCAAAGACTATGGCTTTTTCATTCCAACGGATTCGGGTGGCAAGCAAGCCACCCTGTACGGTGTCTTCAGCCGCCAGCCCGTGAGCGAAGCCGAAGCGGAGCATTACGCCGACGACCTGGGCGAAAGTGGCAAATTGAATGCTGAAGATTTCAGTTATTCCATCGTTGCGAAAGGCGTAAAGATTTTTAAAAGCTGATACTGGCGCTACCAGGCGCCGGCTAAACAGCGCTGCTTATTCGCACTCCAGTCCAGCAACATTCACCAGTTGCTCCATCAACAGTTGCCCGGTGCCGAAATCCGGACCACCGTCCCACTCCACGAACAACAGGCCACAATCAGGAATGGAAACCGTCAGGGTGCCCCACAGGCCCCGTTTTGAGCCACGTTGAAATTGATTCCCTCACCACTTCGTGACGGCACGTAGTACCAGCCGCTCTGGTAGCCGGAAATGGGTTTTTGAGCATGGGTTGGCACCAGGGTAAGCTGCGATAGGCTTTAAGACCCACTCTGGGTCGTGTTTCTCCCACAAGTGGTCAGCCTATGTAATTTGATCTGACTCTTTCCTAGACTTTGGTCTTGTTGCGGCGTCAAACTGAGCGGGCGTATGATCGTAATGTTCAATTTCAGGATTTACCGGGTTCATTCATTCCAGGAGCGATCATCGTGAAACGTTCAATTATGAGACAGCTGCTGTCACCCGCTGCCCTTTTCCTGGTGCTGTTCTTTTCCAGCTCGTTACAGGCAGAATCCCTGGGTGCCGAAGCTCAGAAATGCGTTGATTGTCATGCCAAGAAAACGCCGGCGATGGTGACTGACTGGCAAAGCAGCAAACACGCCGAAAACGGTATTTCCTGTCTGGACTGTCACGTGGTGGATGCAGACTCGCCCATGGGCACGAAGCATCCCGGCATCGATGCCAAGGTCTCCGTGCTGGTGCCGCCGACGGTGTGCGGTCAATGTCATGCGCCCCAGGTGGAGGAGTTCAATACCAGTGGTCATTTCCGTGCCTATCGGCAGCAGATTCCCAAGGACAGCCTGCATGCTTTGACCTCAATTCACGAGGGCCGGGAGCACCCCGAGTTTGGTGGCGCGCCGAATGAAACCGGCTGTATCCAGTGTCATGGCACTGAAATCAAGCTCGATGAAGATGGCCGCCCGACCCCCGAAACATGGCCAAATTCAGGAATTGGCAACGTATATCCCGACGGCAGCACCGGCAGTTGTGGCGTTTGTCACACGCGGCATAAATTTTCCAATGCTGAGGCCCGCAAGCCTTACGCCTGCGCCTCATGTCATCTCGGTCCTGACCATCCGAACATAGAGATTTACGAGAACAGCAAGCATGGTCACATTTACCGGACCGAAGGCTTTACCTGGGACTTCGAAGGCAAGCCCGGGGAATGGCAGCCTGGTGAAGACTACCGTGCTCCTACCTGCGCCTCGTGTCACATGAGCCAGGTGGACGGCCTGGAAATGACCCACAACGTGAGCGAACGCCTTTACTGGGTGCAGTGGTCAAAGAGCTCACCGGTGCGCAATTCAGATGACGTGATGAGCCCGGTACTCGGCAACGGTCCGGAAGGACGCAAGAAGATGCGCCAGGTTTGTGAGTCATGCCACAGTTCAGACCACACCGACGGCTTTTTCACCCAGGCGGACAAGGCGGTGAACCTGTATAACGAAGGCTATTACAAGCCGGCCCTGAAAATGCTCAACGGGCTGAAGGAAAAAGGCCTGCTGCGTGATAATCCCTGGACCGACCCGTTTCAGGTGAAGTACTACTATCTGTGGCATCACGAGGGCCGGCGTGCCCGTATGGGAGCCACTCACGGTGCTCCCGATTATGCCCACTGGCATGGATTCTTCGAGTTGATGCAGGATCTGTACGAACTCGAAGGTATCTACGAGAAGCGCATGGCCAGCGGAAAAATCGAGGACTAGAGATACCTGCTAAAGAATCGAATTCGGGTCTTCTGTCGTTCGCATCGGCTCAGCCGGCGCGAGCGCGGTGATACGGGCCATCTGCTCTTGGGTGAGAGAAAACCCGAAGAGGTCGAGATTCTGTGCGATCCGGTCCTTGTTACTGCTCTTGGGCAGGACCACGTGCCCCTGCTGCAGATGCCATTTCAGGATCACCTGGCCGGTTGACACATCCAGTTCCCCGGCAATCCCGCTAATAACAGGGTCTTTAAGCAGACCGAAGGCACCGGAGGCGAAGGGCGCGTAGGCTTCTACTACAATACCGTGCTGTTTGCAGAATCCGGTCAGCCCGGGATCCTGGCAGTAAGGATGCAGTTCGGTCTGGTTTACCATGGGTACCGTGCGGCCCGCATCGATCAGGTCACTCAAGTGC
>JAOUCS010000203.1 GCA_029859645.1 Lysobacterales bacterium
GGCTATCATGATTTGCTCGCCCCATCTATTCATAACCCAGCTCCAGGTGTGACAACTGGCGGCGGGCAACGGTCTCGCCCCGATCCGGGCCCGGTTCCAGCCACGGGCTGTCGATGATGCTGTCGGCGGTCAGGATCAGCAGTGGCAGCAATACGGCCCAGCCGACTCCAATCAAAGTAAGCGCGGCAGCGGTGTGGCTGAACTCGACGGCGCCCAGGTTCATCCCGCCAAAAAACGCCATTGGCCCACCGAACAGGCCGGCCAGCGAGGCCACCCACCAGTTACGCTTGGCCCAGCTCAGGCCATGATTAATGGTGGTTGCAAAAAGGACCCACATGGCGACGATCCAGTAGGGGGCCAATACAGCGCTTTCGTGCCCGGGGTACTGCACCAGGCCGGTCCAGACCATGAAGGATTCCCAGCCAAGTCCCATCAGGGCGGCTGCCAGCAGCAGCAAGGCCTCTTTAAGAGGTACCTTAACGCCCAGCAGGTGAATGACGGCAACCGCCGCAACGGAAAGGGCAGCAAGTCCGGGTTTTCCGGCCGCTGCGAACATCACGCAGGCGACCCAGCCGACCTTGAAAAAAGCGAGATTTTTGATCACGTGTCCCATCCGGGTTTCCTCCAATTGGGGTAACTTTCCGAAGGATTCTACGGGCGCCGGTGTGAAGGCGGTGTGTTGCCGGTGTGAAGAAGGTGTGAAGGTTCAGGAGATCTGGCTGTCTGCCCTGGGAAAACGGACCGTTACGCGGGTTCCCCTGCCGACTTCGGAATCAACCTCGATCGGCCAGTGGAAACGGTCGGACAGGCGCTTGACGATGGTCAGGCCCACGCCGAATCCGCCTCGTTGCCGCTGGTTGCGGAAATAGGGTTCAAAGACTTTTTCAACGGCCCCGGGCGCCATGCCCGGCCCGGTGTCGTCAATGGTCACCGCGTGGTTTTCGATACGTATCGTCACCTGGCCCTGGTCAGTGTAGGCATGCGCATTGCGCAGCAGGTTGCCGATGACACTTTCCAGGACTTTTTCCGGGGCGCGCACCAGCAGGCGAACCTGTGCCTGCACCTGGATGCCAATGTCGCGGTCGGGCGAGATAATTTTCAGCCGTTCCACTTCGGCATCGACGATCTCGTTGACGCAGACCCAGTCCTTGGGCAGTCCTTCATCAGATTCCCTGGCCATCAGCAGAAAAGCCATGGTGAGACGCTCCATGTCTTCGGAAGAATTACGGATTCTCAGCAGCGTTTTTTCACTGTCTTCATCGAGTCTCTCGTCTTTCAGCAGGCGGTCCACCGCGATCTTGATGACCGTCAGCGGAGTGCGCAATTCGTGGCTGGCATCGCGGGTGAAACGTCTCTCGCGCTCCGCGAATTCGGTGACCCTCGTCGCCAGGTCCTGCAGTGCTTCGGCCAGCACGCGAATTTCGTTATCCGTGTCCTTCGATGGCACCAGTTCAAAGACCGAGGCGTCCGGATCCGCGGGGTTGATGGTCTTGACCTGCCGGGCCAGGTACTCAATCGGCGATACCGCCCGCCTGGATATGCGGTACGCACTGAACAGCGACAGGTAAATAACGATCAGCGCCAGCGCCAGCGGAATGATGCCAAACAGGGTCACCAGTTCACCGACCTGGCCGGTCTCGAAAACCAGGTATAGGCGTTTGCCGTCGCGCTCGCTGACAAAAGTCAGGGTCTTACGGGGCTCATCATGCGCGTGAAAACCCGGTGGCAGATCACCCAGATATGCCGGTACCCCATCCCCCATGCCGTGGCGGTAAGCCGTCAGGTTCTTGGTGTCGGGTAAAGCGCTGCCCGGCCGGTCGGCCTCACGCGACCAATAGTAGTCGGCTTCCTGTTTGATGGCTTGTTCGATCAGAACGCTTTCCATCAGGCGGGCCGCGACGTAGACGCTGACGATCACGGCCAGGCTGATGTAGACCGCCTGCAGCAGCAACTCGCGCCCCAGCCGGCGCGTCAGCCCGCGCTCAGTCTTCATCGAGTTCGGCCAGCCGGTAGCCCATGCCGGGCACATTGTGCAGCAGCTGCTTATCGAAAGGCTTGTCCATGGCTTTGCGCAGATTGTAGAGGTGACTGCGCAACGCGTCGCTGTCGGGTGGGACATCGCCCCAGACTTTACGCTCCAGCGCTCTCTTGCTCATCACCCGGGGCGAAGCCTTCAGCAGCTCGATCAGCAGCTTCAGTCCGATCGGGGTCAGGCTCAGCCGCTTGCCGCGCCGGTGCACCTCCATTGTTCCGGCATTGATCTCGAGGTCCGCGAGGCGCATGACCTCCGGCGCCAGGTCGCCTCCCGCGCGGCGCAGGAGCGCCCTCAGCCGGGCGTCCAGTTCCTCCAGTTCGAAAGGTTTGACCAGGTAGTCGTCGGCCCCGGCATCCAGACCTGCCACCTTGTCCTGCAGCGTGTCGCGTGCCGTCATCATCAGCACGGGGGTGCTCTTGGCGGCTTCGCCACGCAGTTTGCGGCAGATATCCATACCGTCCATGCCGGGCAGCATCAGGTCCAGGATAATGGCATCGAACGGTTGTGTGACGGCCAGGTGCATGCCGGTGATACCGTCCGCTGCATAGTCCACCTCGTAACCGGATGCTTCGAGATGCTCCCCGACCATCGCGGCAATGTCATGGTTATCCTCGATGAGCAGGATCATCGGCATGCTATTCTCTCCTCCCGGCATAATTTGCGATGGCATATAAGATAGCAGTTCTTCGTGATTTTTGATCTTCACAGCCACACCAGTTTCTCCGACGGTGCATTGCAGCCTTCAGAGTTGATGGCCCGCGCGATGGAAAGACAGGTAACCACCCTGGCCATCACCGACCACGATACCGTGGATGCTTACCGCCACTTGCCGCAGGATCATGGCGGCATCGAATTGGTCGCCGGTATTGAATTTTCCACCCAGTGGCAGAGCACTGGCATACACGTGCTGGGGCTCAACATCGACCCAGGCAGCGCTGCCATCCAGGCGGGGGTTCGCTTCCAGACGAATGCCCGGATGCAGCGTGCGCGGAAGATCGCTGAAAAACTGGAGAAACGGGGCATCGAAAACGCATTAGCCGGCGCTGCTGAACTGGCCAGCGGCAGCTACATCGGACGGCCGCATTTCGCGCAGCATGTCATTAACGTGGGTAAGGCCAGGGATATGCATGCCGCGTTCAAAAATTACCTCGGCGACGGCAAGGCCGGCGATGTCCGCCAGCACTGGGCCGAACTGGCACAGATTATCGAGTGGATTCGCGATGCCAACGGTATAGCGGTGCTTGCTCACCCGTTGAAATACAAGCTCACACGAACCCGGCTGAAACGCCTCCTGGCCGACTTCATCGAGCTGGGTGGAGAGGGCATGGAAGTGGTTTCAGGCCAGCAAACACCGCAGCATACTTCGGGCATGGTCCAGGTCTGTGTCGAGCTGGGCTTGCTGGCTTCCTGTGGTTCGGACTTCCACGGGCCCGGAAAACGCTGGGCCGAATTGGGCTCGTTTACGCCGTTGCCACCCAGGGTCACACCGGTTTGGGAACGGTTTTAACCCGGTTGTATTCCTTATCAGCGTTTATTGACATGGAACATGGCGCCTCCCGGCGTTGTCCATAACAATAGATATATCTCATAAAAGGGAGGTGATCGTGCACTTTGGTGGCACAGATCTGATGATGAAAAAGGCTGGATGGTTTCTGCTGGTCGTTGTCATCATGATGCTCTGGGCCAGGGATGTGCACGGTACGGAGCCATCGGAACCAGCTGCAGGCCAGGCAGATCGCAAGGCCATTGTTCTCGAGATACAGGGCCCGATCGGGCCGGCCACCAGGGATTACATCGCACGCTCGCTGGAGCGGGCCGGTGAACTCAATGCGGCCTTGTTTATTATTCGCCTGGACACGCCCGGTGGGCTTGATGCTTCAACCCGCGATATCAATAAAGCCATTCTCGCTTCGACAGTGCCGGTCGTTACCTTCGTCGCTCCGGAAGGTGCGCATGCAGCCAGCGCGGGCACGTACATTCTTTATGCCAGCCACATTGCGGCGATGAGCCCGGCCACCAACGTGGGTGCTGCTACCCCGGTG
>JAOUCS010000204.1 GCA_029859645.1 Lysobacterales bacterium
ATTGACAGGCCTGGTACCAGTTGACGCCGTTGTCATCCGTGTGGCGTGACAGTTCTTTTTGCTCCAGCAGGAAATTCAGGTGGGAAACGGCTTCACCGGTAGCCATGATCAGGTTTTTGTCGGTGATGCGGGACTTGAAGAGGGCAGGGAATACATCGAGGGCTCGCCTTGGCTCAGCGCAGATTTTCTTCAGTTTGACCAGGCCCTGTTCATGTTCAGCCACCAGTTGTTGCAGTCGGACATGAGCGCCGGTAAACGGCTCGCCATGGGCCGGCAGCACCAGCACGTCCTCAGGCAAAATCCTTTGCAACCGATGCAGGGAGTCGAACCAGTTGGCCAGTGGATTGGCCGCCGGTTCCGTGGGATAGACGCTGACATTGGAGGAAATGGTGGGCAGAATCTGGTCGCCGGAAATCAACAGGTTCAGTTCAGGGCAATACAGGCAGGCATGTTCCGGCGAGTGACCCCGGCCGACAATGACCTGCCAGTCGTGTTCGCCGATGCGGACCGTCATACTGTCCTGTAAGCGGCAGTACGCCTCCGGCAACGGTGAAACCACCCGGCCAAACGCGCCAAAATGTTCCGCGTAACGTTCCATCGATTCGGCTGCGAATCCGGCTCTCGAGTAAAACCGGATGCCTTCCGGCGGCGCCGGCTTGCCGGTGTCGGCCACCAGAACGCGGCACAAAAGGTACTCTTCGCGGCTCATCCACAAATCGACACCGAATTTTTCCGTCATCCAGCCGGCGCAACCCACGTGATCGGGGTGCAGGTGAGTGACCAGCACGCGCGTGATGGGTTCATTATTCAGGTGGTGCTCGAGAACATACGCCCAGACTTCGCGGGTGGTATGGGTAAACAGCCCGGTATCCACCAACGCCCAGCCCTCGCCATCGCGCAGCAACCACACATTGATATGATTGAGCAGGAAAGGCAGCGGCAGCCGCAACCACTTGATGTCCGTGGTGATATCCCGAACTTCACCGGTTTCAGGGCTGCCGTCAATTACGTACTCGATGCGTGACATGATCCAGCCGCCTAAACCAGGTATCTTATCCCGTATTATGACTTTTTGTGCTGAATATTGCTGCTGGAAAGGTCAACAATCTGGCCTTTTCTGCCAAGTTTCGCGGGCACGCCATTGTTATTCTTTGCCGGAGTTCTGGAAAAGGAAAACACCGTGGTCCGAGCGAGTATACAAAAAGTGATCAAAGCACTGATCTGGTTTCAAACCATGATCTGGAGTTTCGTGCTGGTGGGCGCAGCCGGGCTTAGCCTTTATGCCTGGTGTGAAACCCCCCAACCGTGGGCCTCCATTGGTCAGATCTGGCTGGTGGTTGGCGGTTTGACGGTGGCGGTGCTGGCGATAAGTCTCCTGCTCACCGGCTGTTCCAGGCTGGTCCGACACTTCGCGCCGCCGCATCCAGGCAAACCGGCGATACAGCGGTAGCGCACCTGGCGTTTGCCAGGACATGCATCCTGGCGCCTGTTTGGATACTCTTGTACTGACACCCAACTGAAACGGGGAGACACATCAGGTGTTCCTGCACGGGCTGCGGATAGAAAATTTCCGCGCAATTCGCAAAACCTTTATCAATTTCGATGATGGCACCGCGTTGATCGGTGAAAATGACTGTGGCATCAGCAGCGTGCTGGACGCGCTGGAACTGGCGCTGGGCCAGGAGGATGACATCCTGGCTTGCCACCGGCACCAGTTCCATCACGTGGAGGGGTCGGACCAGCCCAATGGCCCCATACGCCTGCAATTGCGTTTTCGCGAAGACAGGGTCGGTGAATGGGATGCCGACACATTTTCACCCTTTGCGTCGGTGCTGCCCGGGCGCAAAAACCGCTTGCGGGAGCTCTGGTACGAAATCCGGATTGATCCTGAGCAGGGTGGTGACAGCCCAGCTGAAATGCGCCTGAGGTCACCCGGCAGCAAGGGACAGTCCAACGATCCCCAACTCATCCGGTTGATTCGTCAGCTCAATCCATTGGTCAGGGTATCGGCTGGCATGTTGACCGGGCATGGGCAGCATTTTCCGAAAACACCGGGCAAGGCAAAACCGGAGGCATTTACCGCTGAAATTTCGGAGCTGGTGGAGCGGATCAACCGGGCGGTCGAATCCAGGCTCGCCGGCACCAGCGTCAATCTCAAGTCGGACCTGGAAGACGGCCTGGCAGCAGCTGCGGCACTGATTGAAATGGACACCTTTAAACTCGGCAGCCGGGAATCCGGTCTGTCGCGCACGGTCGGTGAAATCATCGGCTGGACTCCATCGGGGACCCAGAAAATGGGATCAACCCGGTTGCAGGCGCCCAACAGCGAACCCGAAAAACTGGGCATTCTGTTGTTGATTGGCGCCCTGTTGCGCGCCCGGCCGGCGGGCATCATTCCGGCGGCTGATCCGCTATGGATCATCGAAGAACCGGAAGCGCACCTCCACCCAATCACGCTGACCTCGGTCGCCATGTTCGTGAGCCTGATTCAGAGACAGAAGATCGTGACCACTTACTCGGCCGAACTGTTGTCGAGCATCCCGTTGCGGCAACTTCGGCGACTGGTCCGATTTGATGGCGTATTGCATGAACGGCGGGTGCAGCCCAACACGCTCTCACGCAGCGAACTGCGCCGCTTTCATTACCACCTTCGGTCACGATTCGGTGTCAGCAGCTTTGCCAGGCTCTGGTTACTGGTTGAGGGTGAATCTGAATATTGGCTGATTCCGCAGATTGCGCGCCTGATGGGGTATGAATTCGCCCTGGAAGGTATCGCCTGCGTGGAGTTCGCACAGTGTGGCCTGGACCCGCCGATCAAGGTGGCGCAGGAACTGGGGATCGAATGGCATGTGCTGGCCGATGGTGATTCGGCGGGCGGGAGTTACACGGCCACGGCCCGTGCTTACCTGAATGGCGCTGATGAAAACGAGCGGCTGACCGTATTCAGACAGCAGGACATCGAGCATTGTTTCTGGCAGCATGGCTACCAGGAGGTGTACAAAAAGCACTCGAGGCTCAAGGGCAGGCAACTCGAGGATGCGTCACCAGCGAAGGTGATCCAGATGGCGGTTCGCAAGCGCTCGAAGCCGTTCCTGGCGCTCAGCGTGGCCGAAGCGATCGCCGCGGAAAACTCCCCCGGCATTCCCCAGATTCTGCAGGACATGATTCACAGCTGTGTCGCGATTGCGCGCAACTCGCCCGCCCGCCTGGCGGCACACTGACCTAACCGGCTGTCAGGGAGTGCCCAGCGCCTCGCACAGGGGTATGTTGTCCAGCGCGATGCGCTCGATCGGAATCCGGCCCTGAAGATTCACCGAGGTAATGTTGTAATCGATCAGACCTGCTTCACAGTCAAAGAATTGCAGCTTGATGGTGCCGTCACCTTCGGCGGGATCGACCACCGGTTTGGGTTCGCTGGAATCGAACACGCCACCCCTGGTGACATAGACCGTAAGATCGGCAGTATTGCCTTCATATGGACCCTGGGCAGTCAGCCAGCGGTGCCCCGGATCACCCAGCATGGCGGTGACGTCTGCCGGCGGCCGTTCGACGTCAAAGGTGAACCAGGCCAGGAACACCTGCTTGATGTCGGGAAAAACCGTGATCAGGAATCCCTGGCCGACAGTGGCCGGGTTGTACCAGGCATCATTGATACCTGCATTGAGCACGAAATCGGATTCGAGTTCCCGCACCACGACCGCATTGGGCTGCATCAGGCCACCGCTTTGACTGGCAATGAAATCACCCTTCGGAAGGCCGATGGTACTGAATCGCTTGACTGAATCCGTGCCACCGTTGCCGAGCAGGAAGTCGCCATCCGGCAGCAGGTCAACGCCTTCGGTTTGCGACAGCCCCTGGACAAAATCACCCAGGTACGCGCCCTGCGCATCGAATCCCCTTACAGCTCCGTCATCGTAGTCGGCCACCAGCAGTTCGCCATTGTCCCGGAACCAGATATTGGTCGGGCCGGTCAGGTTGGTGTTGATGAAATTGCCCTGGTCTAAGCCGTCAGGGCCAAACCTCCTGACCAACTGGC
>JAOUCS010000090.1 GCA_029859645.1 Lysobacterales bacterium
CGGCTTCCAGGGAGGGGGTGGATAAAGCACGTGCGATTCTGGAGTTCAAGCCGGATGACAACCGGGCGCTGAACCTCGGAGCTACTGCCTGGTTGCGCCTGGGTGAACGAGAGCTGGCCGATCGGTCGATGAAAGTTTCCCTGGAGCGCGTGCCTGATGATCCCATCGTGCTCTACAACGCGGCGTGTTATTACGCGATCTCCGGTCATCGCGAGCAGGCCCTGGATTGTCTTGAAAAATGTTTTCTGAAGGCTGGCACCATCAATCCCGACTGGCTCAAGAATGACTCCGACCTGGACAATATTCGTGACTCCGGGCGCTTCGTCCGGATCATGTCAGGCGCTCCCGAATCTCTGCAAATCCGGGGCTGCAGTACAATCGATTGACCCCGATCAGGAAGATCGATTTTAACCCCTCCCAAAGACCTCTAAACAGGCACTTCGTATAGTCAAAAATGATAATGTATTTCGGTTATCAATTGACCGGGTAATATCATGACCAAGAAACAGAATTTCCCTCTAAAAACACTGCTGGTCGCCGGCCTGGCGATTGCTCTTTATGGGTGTAGCGAAAAAGCTGAAGAAGCGGGCGAAGCCGGTATGACGGCAGTTTCTGACGAGCCCGTGGTGGAAGAGGTTGCCGTGGTGGAAAATGACAATCCGTTTTTCACCGAATGGGATACGCCATACGGTATTCCGCCATTTGACCAGATACGTGATGAACATTACAAACCGGCTTTCGAAGCAGGGATTGAACAACAGCGCATCGATGTTGCCGCCATTCGGGACAATCCCGAAGCACCGACCTTCGAAAACACGATCGAGGCGCTGCAACTTGCTGGTAAAGAGCTGAACCGGGTATCCCTGGTATTCGGCAATATCACTAACACGGACACCAATGATTCGTTGCAGGAGCTGGAGGTTGAGATTTACCCAATCCTGACCGGTGAAGAGGACGCCAAATACCTGGACCAGGCTATTTTTGAACGTGTCCAGGCAGTCTATGCCGCCCGGGAGTCCCTTGAGCTGGATGAACAGGCCATGCGTTTGCTCGAGCTCACTCACCGGGATTTCGTACGCAAGGGTGCGGCGCTTGACGATGAGGCTAAAGTACGACTGAAGGAGATCAATGCTCGGGTATCCGAACTCAACACGATGTTCGCACAAAACCTTCTGAAAGAAACCAAGGCTTTCGAACTGGTCATCATCGACCAGGCCGACCTGTCAGGGCTTTCACCCAGCATGATTGGCTCAGCCAGGGCGAAAGCAGAATCTAAAGGCAAGCCGGACGCCTGGGTTTTTGGCCTCGACCGGGGAACCTACGAGGGTTTCATGACTTTCGCGGACAACCGTGAACTGCGCCGCCAGATGTTCAATGCCTACCGTGCTCGCGGGGCACAGGGCAACGAAAATGATAACCGCGATATCCTGGTTGAAACTGCCAATCTGCGGGCTGAACGTGCAGTCTTACTCGGGTATTCAAACCACTCAGAATACCAATTGGAAACCCGCATGGCCAAGACGCCTGAGAAAGTCGAAAGCTTCCTGTTGGAGGTCTGGAAACCCGGCCTGCAAAAAGCCAATGAAGAGCTGGCGGAAATGCAGCTGATTGTGCAGGAAGAAGGTAATGATTTCATCATTGAAGGGCACGACTGGTGGTACTACGCAGAGAAATTGCGTGGCAAGAAGTATGCGATGGACGAAGCCGAGATCAAGCCGTATTTCGAACTGAATAACGTTCGCGAAGGCGCTTTCCACGTAGCCAACCAGCTGTTTGGAGTCACCTTTGAGCCGTTGCAGGATGTTCCTGTCTGGAATGAAGTGGTACAGCCTTATACGGTTCACGACGCCGATGGCGAATTTCTGGGTGTATTCATGCTCGATTACTATGCAAGGGACTCGAAACGGGGTGGCGCCTGGATGAGTTCATACCGCCAGACCTCCAATATGCGCGGCAAGAGTGTTCGTCCGATCATCACCAACAACCTGAATGTAGCCGTTCCAGCCGAAGGGGAAGATACCCTGCTGAGTTATGACCAGGTGGAAACCCTGTTTCACGAGTTTGGTCATGGTCTGCATGGCCTGCTGACACAAGTCCGTTACCCACGCTTCGCCGGCACCAGTGGCAGCCCGCGCGACTACACAGAGTTTCCAGCCCAGTTCATGGAGCATTATGCTTCTCAGCCCCAGGTGCTGGCCGTTTATGCGAAGCATGCGGAAACCGGCGAAGTCATTCCGCAGGAGCTGGTTGACAAAATCCGCGCAGCTTCGACGCATAACCAGGGCTTCAAAACTACCGAGTACATTGCAGCCTCGTTGCTGGACCTGAGCTGGCACAAGCTGACCCCCGGCGAGGCTGCTGCGGTAGAAGACGCCACCAGCTTTGAAGGAGACATGCTGACCGGTTTCGGCAAGCCTGGTGAAATCGAGACTCGCTATCGCAGCCCGTATTTCGCACACATATTCGCCGGTGGTTATTCGGCAGGCTACTACGCTTACCTGTGGTCAGAAATCCTGGACGCAGACGGCTTTACGGCTTTCAAGGAAAGCGGCAACATTTACGACCCCGAACTGGCGGCGCGTCTGAAGGAGAATATCTACCAGGCCGGCGGTTTGCGTGATGCTGATGTCCTGTACCGGGAATTTCGTGGCAAGGATCCTTCTATCGGTCCACTGCTTGAGATTCGCGGGCTTAACTGAGGCCTGGCCGGGGCGGAATGACACCGCCCCGGTTGCTCCCATTCTGCTGCAGATTCAGCGTTTGTGCAGCCAGTTCGGCAATAGCTCGTAGGGATCTTTATCGCCGAGGTCGCCCGGTTCGATGTCCACCCTGGCCAGCAGTTTTTGCAGCTTGCCGGATTTGTAGGCTTCAAAGGTATCGGTTGCACCACCCAGGTGCTCTCCGGCTATGAAAATCTGCGGGATGGTGTTGCTGCCGACGCGCTGATTGAGAACTTCGCGGATCTTGCCACCGAGATCGTTTTCCTGGTAGGCCACCGAGTCCAGGTCAAAAGCCGTGTAAGGAATGTCCAGTTCGGTAAACAGTTTCCGGATCGCCCAGCAGAATTCACACCACTCCAGCGCGAATAACACGACCGAATTCTCTTTATCATTGATAGCGTCTTCCACTACCCGCTCCGCTGTCTCGTTGAGCAGGGCAGGCTGCTGGTTTTCCGCTCGCAGCGCCGGTGTCACCTTCGTGTCAAAACGGTATCCGGGTGTAGACCTGGAAATTTCCGTTTCCTGTTCGGTCATCTCTTCAGGAATGCCTTCGAATAGCGGAGTCGACAAGTAGCGTTCACCGGTGTCAGGCAGCATGCAAAGGATGTTCGAGTTTGGAGCTGCGCTCCTGGCTACCTCCATGGCCCCGGCGAACGTCGCTCCCCCCGATGTGCCACAGAATATGCCTTCCTCGCTTGCCAGTTTCTGTGACATATCCAATGCATGCTGGCCGTTGATTGGCATGATGATGTCAAGCAGGTTCTGATCAACGGCGTCTTCTGCCAGGCTGGGAATGAAATCAGGGGTCCAGCCCTGCATCAGGTGTGGTCGGAAACTGGGGTGGCTTGCCGAGGGATTGCCGTCCGGGTCACGCTGTTGAGGAAGTCCGCTGCCCAGCAGCGGGGAATTGTCGGGTTCGCAAACCACGATCTGCGTGGTGGGGCTGCGTTGCCTCAGGACCCGGCCGGTGCCTTTCAAAGTGCCTCCCGTGCCGTAACCCGTAACGAAGTAATCCAGAGGGCGATGCCGGAAAACATCCAGGATTTCGAGCGCCGTGGTGCGTGAATGCGCTTCGGCATTCGCCTCGTTTTCAAACTGCCGCACCAGGAACCAGCCATGCTTTTCCGCCAGTTCCATTGCTTTGGCTAGCATGCCGCTGCCTTTAAGTTCTGCCGGGGTGAGGATGACTTTTGCGCCCAGGAATCTGAGTATTTTTCGGCGCTCGATACTGAAACTTTCGGCCATGGTCAGAACCAGTGGATAACCCTTGGCGGCGCAGACCATGGCCAGGCCGATGCCGGTATTGCCGCTGGTCGCCTCGATGACGGTCTGTCCCGGTTGCAATGAGCCGTCACGTTCGGCTTGTTCGATGACGCTCAGGGCCATCCGGTCTTTGACCGATCCCATCGGATTGAAGGATTCGATTTTGACGAACAGGCCAATGCCCGGCGGCGCCAGCTTGTTGATCCGGACGACCGGGGTATTGCCAATGGTTTCCAGGATGCTGCGGAAATAGTCTGCCATGAGGTTTGCCTGCGAAAGCTTTTTCAATGACGGATCAGTATATACCGGCGTCGTTTTCATGACAGAATACGCGCTCGTGAAATTTTGCTGTTCCGGAGGCCGCATCGCTGATGACTGATCTACCGTATATTGATCCTCGCTTGCCGCTGATCGATCTGCATCGTCACCTCGATGGCAGCGTACGCCTGGAAACCGTCCTGGAACTCGCCGATGCGCAGGGTATTGAATTGCCGGCTTCGGACGTCGATGGCCTGCGGCCTTTCGTAGTGATCGAAGGCAAGGCATCCGGCCTGATGGATTTCATCGGCCGGTTTCAATACCTGACTGCTATTCTTCACGATCTGGATGCTTGCAGAAGAGTGGCCTATGAGAACGTTGAGGATGCCCGGAACGAGGGCATCGACTATATCGAATTGCGGTTCAGTCCGTGGTTCATGAGCGAAACGCATGAATTGGACCCGGCCGGGGTGGTTGAAGCCGTGGCCGACGGGATCATGGCGGCCGAGCGCGATACCGGTATACGGGCACAGATGATCGGTATCATGAGCCGGACCTACGACACTGCAACCTGTCACCGCGAACTGGATGCCTTACTGGCGCACCGTGATCACCTGGTCGCGATCGACCTGGCCGGTGACGAAGTGAAGTTTCCGGCCGGATTGTTCCGGGAGCATTTTCAGCGCGCGCGCGACGCCGGCCTGCAAGTGACAGTGCATGCCGGCGAGGCAGACGGACCGGACAGTGTCTGGGCTGCGATTCGTGAACTCGGGGCCACTCGAATCGGGCATGGTATTCATTCTTTACGTGACCCGGCGCTGGTCGACTACCTGGGTGAGCATCGGATTGGCCTTGAAGTGAATATCACCTCGAACATCCATACCGGAACGGTTGATGACTACATCAATCACCCGGCGAAGAAAATATTCGAACTGGGCTTGCTCGCCAACCTGAACACGGATGATCCCGCTATCAGCGGCATAGACCTGCCGTATGAGTACGAGCAGGCTGCGCTGGCAGCGGGGCTGACCCCTGAAATGACCCGGCAGTCACAAATCAACGCCCTGGAGATGGCTTTTCTGTCAGCCGAGGAAAAAAGCAGACTGCAGCAGAAGAAGCTGAGTGGTTAGTATAATTAGTATATAAAACAGATATATAGGAATTATATGTAATGAAAAAAATCATGTTGATTTTGGTGGCCTGGATAGGCTTTTTCGCGAATTTGCAGGCTGACTGGCTGGACGAAGTCAAGGCCATACATGCCGAGGTCAGGGCATTGACAAGCAATGCTGAAGGTCTTGGCGACGAGCAGCGCCTGGAGCGTTTTTATACACTGAGTTACGACTTGGCCATGCTGGAATCTCCCGGATTTGCGACCTACAAAGGGGACCCGCGAGGCCAGGATCGTCTTGGGGATTTATCGCCAGCAGGTATTGAACGACGGCAGCAGGGAGAACGGGATGCGCTGGCTTTTCTCGACAGCATAGACCGGAACGCCCTGTCTGAACTGCAACGTGACAATTACGACCTGTTGCGTGACAACCTGCAAAGAGAAGTGGGCTCGCAGCGTTTTCCGACCCATTTCATGCAAATGACCCAGATGAGCGGCCCGCAACAGAACCTGGCCAGGCTGATGGCCATGATGCCGAATGCAAAGCCAGAGCAACTGGAAAATCAGATCGCGCGGATGGAGGCTTTGCCAAAGTACGTCGATGAAAGCATTGCATTGCTGAGCGCGGGCATGAATAAAGGCGTAACACCGCCGGCCATCACATTGCGGGATGTGCCACAGCAGATTCGCGGCCAGTTGGTCGACGATGCGAGCAAAAGTCCCCTGCTGAAAGGTTTCCTAGACATTCCCGCGACCGTTGACCCGCTGCAGGCCGATTCTTTACGCAAGCGGGCAGAGCAGGTCTACCGCGAACAGGTGGTTCCTGCTTATGAAAAGTTGCTTGAGTTTACTGAAAACCAGTATCTGCCTGGCGCCCGTCAGACCATCGCAGCAAGGGACCTGCCTGACGGCGAAGCCTGGTATCAGAATAACGTCGCACTGATGACGACGACTGACCTGACGCCGCAGCAAATCCATGATATCGGGTTGCGCGAGGTCAAACGGATTCGCGGTGAAATGGACGCTGTCATCGAGTCCACCGGTTTTGCAGGCAGCTTCGAGGATTTTCTGTATTTCCTGCGCACCGATCCGCAGTTCTATCACACGACAGCAGAAGGCTTGATGCGCGAGTATCGTGACATCGCCAAACGGGCCGACCCGGAGTTGACCAAGCTGTTCGGCATTCTGCCCCGCACACCTTACGGCGTGATCGAGGTGCCGGACTATGCCGCGAAATCGACCACCACTGCTTATTACCAGCCGGGCTCACTGAAGGCCGGCCGGCCGGGCTACTATTTTGCCAACACCTATGCGCTGGACACGCGCCCACGGTGGGAAATGGAGGCATTGAGCCTGCACGAAGCGGTCCCCGGTCACCACTTGCAGATCGCCATCCAGCAGGAACTGGAAGGCCTGCCGTGGTTCCGGCAGACCCCGTCTTACACCGCGTTTGTCGAAGGCTGGGGTTTGTATTCGGAGAGCCTGGGTGAAGAAATGGGCTTCTACAAGGACCCGTATTCCAGGTTCGGCCAGCTGACTTACGAAATGTGGCGTGCGATACGCCTGGTGGTCGATACCGGCATGCACTACCTGGGCTGGTCAAGGCAGCAGGCCATCGACTTCTTCAAGGAGAACGCCGGCAAGTCCGAACACGACATCGTGGTTGAGGTCGACCGCTACATCGTCTGGCCGGGTCAGGCGCTTGCTTACAAGATCGGGGAATTGAAAATCAAGGAACTCCGGGCCTATGCGGAAGAACAACTGGGTGACCAGTTCGATATTCGCGCATTTCACGACGAAGTGCTGGGCCGGGGCGCCATTCCCCTGAGCGTGCTGGACGCCAACATCAAGTCGTGGGTCAGGGACCAGATGTAGCAACGGCAGAAGCCGGCTGACGGTTTAAAACATGAAGCCGCCTTCCAGCGTCACGGTATCGAAATCGAGGTTGCCGTTGTCAAGGTTGATGAACTGCCGGTTCCAGGCGCCACGCATGAAAATCGCGCCGTTGACGTCCCAGCGAAGGCCGACACCCAGGTTGTAGGTGAATTCGCTGGTCTTGAAGGTGTCCCAGGTGGTCGAACAGATATAACCCCACCAGGGGTCCCACCAGCAACCGGTGGTTGGTGGCCTGCTGAGGATGTTGGAATCCAGCTTGGTCCAGCCGATGCCTGCCTGGAGGTAAGGCGTAAAGGGACCTTTCATAAAGTGATAGGTCACATTGAACTGGTGTGAGTACTTGGACATGTCGTAGTCGATGGTCTGCGGGGGCTCCGCCGGATCCTCGGGTACGATGGTTGCAGAGTAATCAGGCTTATTCAGAGAAAACCGGTAGCCCAGGTTCCAGTGTTCCGTCCAGTTCCAGCCAATGCCGAATCCCCAGCCCCAACCGCTGTCGATATCAATCGATGAACCCTGCTCGCCTTCGGCATCCGTTCCAGTCTGGTACTGTGCCAGCAGGGAGACCTCCCAGGTTTCATAGCGAGGAGCGTCATTCATTTTCTTCTGATTGAAGCGCTGGGCGTGGACCGATGTGCTCAAAATTAGCAGCAAGAGCAGGATAATCAGGCGTTTTGTGGTCATTGGGTCTCTACCGTTGAATGAAAGAGGGCCG
Source organism: Lysobacterales bacterium (assembly GCA_029859645.1). Lineage (GTDB taxonomy): Bacteria > Pseudomonadota > Gammaproteobacteria > Xanthomonadales > SZUA-36 > JAHEFT01. Next base: position 7,964 of record JAOUCS010000090.1, read on the forward strand.
CCCCGCCGGGACTGCCTTGCCGCGGTGAATCTAGCGGAATTTCAGGCGGCACGCAAGACACTTACCGGAGCATGGGTAATCACGCGCCAGGTCGCGGCCATGCCGCTGAGCCCGACAAACACCATGCCGGCTAGCGGGCCTGCCAGCCACAGTATCGCGCTGAATTGATACTCCAACTCAAACAGGCGGGTGGCAAGCAGGTAACCCGCCAGCGTTGCCCCCGCGGCAGCCAGTATCCCTGCCAGCAAGCCGATGGCCAGGAATTCCATCGCAACCCCGGTCAAAACCCGGCGCTTGGACGCTCCAAACGTTCGCAGCATGGCGCTTTCGTAACGACGCTCATCGCGGGTTGCCTGGACTGCGGCCCACAGGACGGTGAGCCCGGCCAGCAGCGTAAAAACGAAAACGGCCTGGACAGCCATTGCGGCCTTGTCCATAACATCACGTACCTGCCCCAATACGGCATCCAGGTCAATGGCCGTTACGCTGGGGAATTTACGCATCAGGTCGAGCACGGTGCCCCTGTCCTGGTCATCCACATGCATGCTGGTGATATAGGTTGCCGGGAAGGGTTCCAGCACGCCCGGGGAAAAAACCATGAAAAAGTTCGGGCTGAAGGAGTCCCACTCGACCGTGCGGAAGCTGGTCACGGTGGCGCTGACGGTCTCGCCGGCGATGTCGAAACCCAGCTGATCCCCCAGTGAAAGGCCCAGTTCGCGTCCAAAGTCCTGTTCAACCGAGACTTCGCTGCCGCTGAAATCGCTGTTCCAGAAGCTGCCCTGAACGATCCGGTTGTCTGCATTGGGCTTACTGGCCCAGCTGAGGTTGGAATCGCGCCTGGCCCAGCGTTCACCCTGCGGGTCCTCGAACGTCATCTGGGTAACATCCTCACCGTTGATCGAGGTCATGCGAGCCCGGACCAGCGGCACGAAATCAGGGACCTCTTGGCCGCTGTCGGCAAGAAACCTGGTCATCGGCTCCACTTCGTGTGGCTGTATGTTGATCAGGAACTGGTTGGGCGCATTTTCGGGCAGGCTTTGCTGCCAGGTGTCCATCAGTTCCGTGCGAACCGTGGAGAGCAATAACAGGACCATCAGTCCAAGCCCGAACGCAACGACTTGCACGACACTCTCACGGCCCCGGCGGGCAATGTTGGCAAGGCCATAGCGCCAGGCGGCGCCTGCAGAACCACGAAATCCCTGCAGTGATTTAACCAGCAGCCAGCCGGTCAGTCCCAATGCTACAAAGGTTCCAGCCGCTCCGCCGAAAATGGTCAACACCAGTTGAGTGTCACGCATGATCCATAAAAGCAGCGCCAGCACTGCCGCCACTCCGGCCAGCCAGCTGACACCGTATCGCAGGGCGGGTGGATCGATGTCCTGGCGCAACACCCGCAATGGAGGTGTTTTGCCCATCTGGGCCAGGTCAGGCAGTGCAAAACCCGCCAGAATACTCACGGCCGTGACCATACCGAGTATTGCAGGCTGCAGGCCGGGGGCGGGCAGGGATTGCCCGATCACGTCCCGCATCAGCCAGGCCAGGCCAAGTTGAGCAGTGAATCCCAGCACGGCCCCGATGACGCCGCCTGCAATGGCCAGGATGACCAGCTGCAGCACGCTGCTGCGGAAAATCATCGACTGGCTGGCACCCATGCACTTCATCAGGGCGATACGGTCGCGATGCCGGTGTGAGTACCGTCGGGCGGCCATGGCCACGGCCACAGCGGCAAGTAAAACAGAAACCAGTGAGGCCAGGTTCAGGAACCGCCCGGCGCGCTCCATGGATGAGCGTATTTGCGGGCTGGTACTCCGAATATCCCTGACTCCTTCGCCTTCTTCCAGCTGCTCTTCGAGGATGGGCTTGAACTCGTCGATGTCACCGCGGTCGCCGGAGATCAACAAGCGGTAAGCAACACGGCTACCGGGCTGAATCAGCTGCGTGGCGGCAAGGTCGGCCTCGTTGATTAACAGCGTAGGCGCCAGGTCAACGAAGCTCCAGCCTTCGTCCGGGCGAAAGTCCAGCACCCGGGTCAGTGTCAGCAGGGCTCCGCCGACTTCGATCTCAACCTGGCTGTCAACGCCCAGGCGGGCCATCAGCCGCGGTGACGCCCATGCCTCCCCGGGTGCGGGAATTTCTGTGCTCTCACTGACTTCGCCGAGCAGGCGCTCTGAAGTCTTCAGTACCCCTCTCAAGGGATAGCCGTCGGTCACAGCGCGAATGGCCGCCAGCGTATTGGCTTCGCCGGCAAAGACCACGCTAGGCATGCTGGTCACCCTGGCCGTTTGCAGGTTTTGCTGTTCTGCCTGCTCGGCAAATTGCGGATTGAGGGGCCGGGGGGAGGCCACCCTGAGGTCCGCCGCGAGTGATTCGGCAGCCCGCATCTCGACCGCCTGCCCAACCCGGTCAGTCAAAAAAGCGACGCCGGTCAGCGCAGTGACCGCCACCAGTAATGCGATGACCAGCACACTGAGTTCGCCTGCCCGCCAGTCCCTGGCCAGCAGTTTGACTGCAAGCCTGGCAGTCGTTGCAAATCCGTCAGGCAACGGAAACCTCCTTTTCTATACGTCCGGTGTCCATGTGAAGGACCCGGTCACAGCGAGCCGCCAGGCCCAGGTCATGCGTCACAAGCACCAGCGTGGTGCGGGTCTCGTCGTTCATTCTGAACAGTAAGTTGACAATGGTCTCGCCTGTGTTCTGATCGAGGTTTCCGGTGGGCTCATCGGCAAACAATACCGCCGGGCGCACGACGAAAGCGCGGGCAATTGCAACCCGTTGTTTTTCACCGCCGGAAAGTTGGTGGGGGTAGTGGCCCTTGCGTGGTTCCAGGCCTACTGTGCGGATCGCCTGCAACGCTGCTTCCGCGGCGTGGTGGACACCGGCAAGTTCCAGCGGCAGCATCACGTTTTCCAATGCCGTCAACGAGGAAATCAGGTGAAATGACTGAAAAACGAACCCGACGCTGTCGGCGCGCAGGGCGGCGCGGCCATCTTCGTCAAGTGAAGTAATCTCGGTGCCGGCCAGCCAGATTTTTCCTTCACTGGGAACATCCAGCCCAGCCAGCAGTCCCAGCAGGGTAGACTTGCCAGCACCCGAGGCACCAACGATGGCAACCGATTCGCCGTGGTGAATGTCCAGGCTGACATTGTCCAGGATGGTAAGCGGGCCTTCAGGGCTGCTAACCTGTTTGCTTAAATCGAGCGCTCTAAGCGCGGATTCAGAATTTTCAGTAGAGGTATTCATGCGTCTCAAGTATTTGTTGGTAATAATGCTCAGTTGGGTCACGAGTCCCTTGCTCGCAAGTCCCTCCATTGTCATCCTGGGCGACAGCCTCAGCGCAGCCTATGGCATGGAAATTAGCCAGTCCTGGCCGAGCCTGTTGCAGCAGCGTCTCATTGAAAATGGTTACACTCACCAAGTTTTCAACTCCAGCATCGCCGGCGATACGACCCAGGGAGGCGCTACTCGTCTTCCCCGGCTGCTGGACAAGAACCAGCCGGACGTCGTCATACTGGAACTGGGCGGCAACGACGGCTTGCGCGGCCTGCCGATCGAAGTGACCGGAAAAAACCTTTCATCGATGATAGAACAGAGCCAGTCGGCCGGCGCAGCGGTGATCCTGTCCGAAATGCGAATCCCTCCGAACTATGGCCGGACCTATACCGAAAAGTTCAACACGCTTTATACCACGCTGGCGGATCAATACAATGTAAGCCTGCTGCCGTTCCTGCTGGACGACATCGCATTGCAGCCGGATTTGATGATGGCCGACGGCATCCATCCAACGGCGAAAGCGCAGCCATTGATACTCGATAAAGTGTGGCGGCAGCTGGAACCGCTTTTACCACAGCCCTGATTTCCGATGGCATGTAACCGCGAACTGGTGATAACTTTTCTGCTGCTCCCGGCATTTCTGCCCATTCCCGTAATTGCAGAGGGTGACGCCTCGGCGGGAAAAGCCAAATCCATTACCTGCGCCGGCTGCCACGGCCCGGAGGGCGTCAGCACCAATCCGATGTGGCCAAGCCTGGCCGGGCAGAAAGAACAATACCTGGTCAAGCAATTGCGAGATTTTCGCGACGGCAGGAGGCACAATCCGGTGATGGCGCCAATGGCAAAGGTGTTGTCGGATCAGGACATCGAAAACCTGGCGGCATACTATTCCTCGCTGGATCCTTGAGGCATCTTTTTGCCGCGAGTTTCACTCACACTCACATATTCGGGTATTTCATGGCATCAATTGCAAAGCAATTGATCTATGCCAGTTTATTAGCAACTTTCAATATATAAAGTGGGCTCGGCGGATTCCGTCAGGTTTGCGGAATCCGAGGCTAAAAAACGGAGTGAGCAGGTGTGAGTAAAGCGGATACCAGGTCAATCGACTTCATGGAAGTACCGGAACATACGGTAGAAATTATTACCAACTCGGGGGAGGGTGCGCAGAAATGCGCTCAGATTTTCGGCCAGACCTGCGCCAAGATGGGAAATGGCGTGTGGACCGTGGAAATCATTCCGGCGGAAATTGAACCCCCTCATCACACAGTGACCAGCACATCGGGCAATATCATTCGCTTCGGAACCGAGAAAATCACCAACTGGGGCGACCAGTCGAGGCTGGCTGTCGCCTTCAATGACCAGGTATTGTTGTCCCGTCATCGGCTCGATTCCCTCAAGGATGACTGCATCATCCTGCTCGACTCCTGTTGGCAGGAACACGACGATGAAGAGATCCATCGCATGTACCACGAAGCGATGGAAGAGATGTCCACCAAGAACTATCGCTTCGTGCTGGTACCCATCGAGGAGGAAGCACTCAAGATCGTTGACAATCCCAGTCATGGCAAGAACATGTTTGCCCTTGGCATGCTGGCCGAGATCTACCAACGGGATGTGTCGATCATCGAAAAACAGATCGCTCATATTTTCCGCTTCAAGCCGCCCAAGGTCACTGAGAAGAACATCGAGCTGGTGAAATCAGGCATCAAGTGGGCAAAAGAAAATCTCGATTTTCAGTTCCATATCAAATCAATTCCGTTCGACGAAGAACGCATTGTGATGAACGGCAACCAGGCGGCTGCTATCGGTGCCATTGCGGCCGGAATGGAACTGTGCGCCATGTATCCGATCACTCCGGCAACCTCGGTCTCGCACGAACTTTCAGAGATCATTGAGAGCTTCGGCGGCATGGTGCACCAGGCTGAGGATGAGATCGCCGCCGCTGGTGTGGCCATCGGCGCATCCTATGCCGGCAAGGTCGCATTGACCGTGACTTCAGGTCCTGGCATGGCGCTGAAAACCGAGTTCCTGGCCCTGGCCATCATGGTGGAAGTGCCGTTGGTCGTGCTGAACGTTCAACGGGGGGGGCCGTCCACCGGCTTGCCGACCAAAGTAGAACAATCTGACCTGCTGTCCTCGCTGTATGGCCAGCCCGGTGACGCTCCGCGCGTGGTTATCGCGCCGCGCACCATCGAGGAATGTTTTCACGCAATGGTCACCGCGCGCAGGATCGCCGAGACCTTCCGTTGCGTCGTCATTGTCCTCACCGACGCCAACCTGGCCACCGGCGTGCAGCAGTTCACGCGGCCGCCGCTGGACGTGCGCTGGCAGCAGGGCGCGATTGATCAGTCGCCGGTTCCCGAAGGATTGCGACCCTACGATTGGGATCCGGAAACGGGCCTGTCCCGCCGTATCATCCCGGGCTCACCCGGTGGTCAGCATACCGTGACCGGTTTGGCCCATGACGAAGAAAGCCTGGTTTCCTATCATCCTTCCAGTAACGAGCTGGGTATGAAAATGCGCAGTCGCAAACTG
>JAOUCS010000023.1 GCA_029859645.1 Lysobacterales bacterium
AGGGAAACAATCAGAATGACGATGAAAATCAGTGACTTCATTACATGCCCTGCAGGCCGCGCTTGGCCAGCGCTCGCGCAATAATCAGGCGTTGAATTTCACTGGCGCCCTCCCAGATGCGGTCTACGCGAATTTCGCGGCTAAACCGCTCGGCACAGTTTTCCCGCATGTAACCGCGGCCGCCGAAGATCTGCACTGCCCGGTCGGCGATGCGATAGGCGGCCTCGGAGGCATAGAGTTTCGCGATCGAGCAGCGGGCATGGAGCGACTTGACGTCTTCGCCACGGTCATGCGCCTCTGCCGCCTCGAAAGTGATCAGGCGTGCTGCCCATAACTCGGTTACGCTGTCAGCGAGCATCGCCTGCACCATTTGCTTGTCGATCAGCTTGCCGCCGTCCACTTCCCTTTCCTTCGCCCAGGCGGTTGCTTCCTCGATCAGCCTGGCGGCTGCGCCACAATCTCTTGCGGCGATCATTAATCGTTCGCGTCGGAACCAGCTGTGGGAGAAGGTCATGCCGTCACCCTCGGCGCCGATGCGGTTCGCTTCGGGAATCAGTACGTTGTTGAATCGCAACTCCGGGTGGTGATGGTCAAAAGTGTGACTGAACAACGGCACGCGGATTTCTTCGATTCCCGGGGTGTCTTTGTCGAGGAAAAACATCGCATCGCTGCCGGCATGCGGGCCATTGACCAGTTTGGCCTGCAGGAAGAAGTAATCGGCCAGGTTGGCGCTGGTCACGAACCATTTCTCGCCGTTGACGCGATATCCTTCATCGGTCAGTTCGGCCACTGTATTGACCACCACGTCAGAACCGGATTCGGCCTCGGTAATGGCGTAACATTCCTTTCGATTACCCGTCATCAGCGGCAGTACATAGCGTTGCAGCTGTTCCTCATTGCAGGCCTCGAACATCCATTCGTGCGGTTCTGAAAAACACCAGCACAGTGCATTGGTGACGCGACCCAGCTGTTCCCAGACGGCCACCTGGTCGATTGTGCGCAGTTGCAGACCGCCGTATTCCTTCGGCACATCCATGGAACTGAATCCCAGCTTCACCGCCATTTGCTTGTGCTGCCTGGCGACCTCCGCCGGTAAACGGCCCTCGTTCATTTCAGCCTCGAGCTCACAGGGGATCAATTCCTCCTCTGCAAATCTCCGGGCCTTGCCCTGCCATTCCCGGCTGGTCTGATCCAGGTTGAGTTTCAAGGCTGTTTACTCCTGCCGGGAAAATGACGGGGAAACGTGATGGCCAGGTAGCTCATGCAAATCCGCCTTGCATGTTCCCTGGTCATGCAACGCGGGTTGGTCAGCAAGTCCAGCCATAGGCCGGATGTCATTGCGGACAGAGATGCTGCGACGGATTTCGCGTCCAGGTTTTGGTAGCCACCCTGATCTACCAGGTCGTGGCAGGCCTGCTGCAATTCAGCGCGGTATTCCATGTCGCGCATCGCACAGATTTTGCGGTAGGTGGGACGCGATTTACTCTCCCCCCAGAAAGCAAACCACACCGCCAGCTTGTTGCGGTCGCATACGGGAGCCTTGAAGTCCATGGCGACCATCGCCGCCAGCCGGTCGGCCGGATCATCCCCTGCTTTGAATACGGCCTTTTCCCAGGTCTCACGGTACTGCTCCGACAGGAATCGTAAAGTTTCCACCAGCAGGCGGTCCTTACTCTGGAAATGCAGGTTGATGATTCCCTGGCTCAAGCCGGCTTCGCTTGAGACTGTCGCCATGGTGGTGTCGGACATGCCGTTTTTCGCCACGGAGCGGATGGTTGCCTGAATCAGTTGTTGCTGCCGTTCTTGCTTGGGAGCGGTCCTTTTCCGGGCCGGTGATTTGAGTGCTGCTTTGCCCAATGGATCCTCGCTTTGTCGCGATGCGGTTGCAGTAAAGGATATTCAATATAAAAGACTCCCGCTCCGTTTGCAATGAATGAACAATCATTCATTCGCTATGGACAAATGCACCCGTGGTATGAGAACCTAGACTCCGTCGAAAAACAGCAGAATCCCATGCCCCGCTCATTACAGAATTCCAACCGCCATCATCAAAAAGCTTTGCAAAAGCTTCCACTGGGCGTTTCCTCAAATTTCCGCTACTGGGGCGAAGACAAAACCATTTACATTGAAAAGGGTCGCGGCGGACGCCTGTGGGACATAGACGGCAACGAATACATCGATTACCGCATGGGCTACGGGCCGGGAATTCTCGGTTATGCCGACCCCAGGGTAGACCAGGCGGCCCGCGAGGGCATGGAGGTCGGTGGCGTATTCGCGCTTTCCACCGAGCTCGAATACGAGGTGGCGAACCGAATATCAAAGATGGTGCCCGCCGCCGAACTGATTCGGTTCTCGAATTCGGGCACCGAAGCGGTGATGGCCGCATTGAGGCTGGCCCGGGCTTATACCGGTAAAGACTCCCAAATAGTGGTAGAAGGTGGTTATCACGGGGTGTTCGATGCCGTGCTGTGGTACGCCGATATCGAGGAATGGGATCCGGCCACCGGCGACCCGCCGATCGAGGCGGACAGCGAGGGTATTCCAAGCCTGCTGAAGAAGCTGGCCCACTTCACGCCCCTGAACGACGCCAATTACCTGGAAGACCTGCTCAAGCGCCACCACCAGAGCATCGGCGCCTTCCTGATCGAGCCCATCATGGGCAATTGTTGCTCCATCACGGCCACGCGCGAGTACGTGCAGGCGGCCCGCGAACTCTGCGACCGTTACAACGTCGTGATGATCATCGACGAGGTCAAAACCGGCTTCCGCGTGGCCCGCGGCGGCGTGCAGGAATTGCTCGGAGTGCAAGCTGATCTGTGCACTTTCGCCAAGGCCGTGGGTAATGGCTACCCCATATCGGTAGTGGCTGGCCGGGAATACATCATGCGGAAAATCGGTGATGGGGTGATCCACGGCGGCACCTACACCTGCCATTCCGTTGCGCTGGCAGCGGCGAACCGGACCCTGCAGATTCTCGATGAGACAGATGCACTGGAAACGATCGCTGAATACGGCTCAGCCATGCAGAAGGGCATGAGCGAAATCCTGGGCAACCGCGGCATCCCTCACTCTTTTGTCGGGCACCCATCAATGGGGGGACTGTTCTTCAGGGATATGCCACCATCCAATTACCGTGACTGGCTGGATTCCGACTACACGTTTTATGACGCCCTGGCGCCGGAGTTGCACGATCTGGGTGTCCTGTGCGAGCCGGATTCCCGTGAGCCCTGGTTCATCTGCGAGGCGCACTCGAACGACGACAGTCTTGACGATACCCTGGCGGCATTTGCACAGGCCGTCGATACCACCATGAACAAGCTTGAATAATACGGAGTTGAAACCGTGACCAAAAAATATGACGCGATCGTCATCGGTGCAGGCCACAACGGCCTGACCAATGGCGCCTATCTCGCCAAGGCAGGGCTGAATACCCTGATGGTGGAGAAGAATGAGCATATCGGGGGCGCCACAACCAGCCTGCCCAGGTATAAAGATGACTGGATCTATTCGAATTGCTCATACGTATGCAGCCTGCTGCGGCCGGAGGTGTACCGCAGCCTGAACCTGGCGAAATATGGCCTGCAGGTGGTGCCCTATGGCGGCGCCGTGACCATCGCGGAAAACGGCGACTACATCGGCTCCTACGTGGACCCGGACAAGGCTCGTCGCGAGGTCGCCCGGCACAGCCACCGCGACGCCGACGCCACTGCGCGCTTCGACCGCGACATCATGCGCCAGTGCCGCTTCATCCGGCAGTTCCTGCTGCGCACGCCGCCCGACCCCACTTCGTTCAAACCGCGTGACCTGCTCGAGATGATGTACATGGGCAAGGAGGCACTGAAGCTGGGCGAGGACCTGATTTACGACACGATGCGTTTCTACACGATGAGCATCTCGGACTTTCTCGATGAATACTTCGAAAACCCGCTGGTCAAGGCGTCACATTCCGGCAGCGGCATCATCGGTTCCGCGTTGGGCGTCATGTCGCCTGGCACGGCATACATTCTGCTGCATCACGCCATGGGGGACGTGGACGGCAGCATGGGCGCCTGGGGCTTTGCCCGCGGCGGCATGGGTGCTATATCGAAAGCCATGTACGACTGCTTTACCGATTATGGCGGCGAGACCCTGACCGGTAACGGCGTCGACCAGATCATCGTCAAGAACGGCCGTGCGGTTGGTGTGGCCCTGGAAAATGGCGACGAACATTATGCCGATGTCATTGTGTCCAACATGACATTGCCCCGCACTTTCCTCGAATGCATGGATCCGAAAGACCTGGACCCGGGCTTCCTGAAGAAAGTGAAGAATTTCAAAATTCGCGGCTCCTCCGGCAAGATCAACATCGCCCTCGACGGCGTGCCAAAATTCACCGCCCTGCCCGAAAACAGCGAACTGGCCCGCGGCGACATGCACCTGATCGACTCGACCGAACGGCTCGAGCGTGCCTACGACGACTGGAAGGACGGTATCTGGTCGCAGGATCCGTACATTGACATGCTGATTCCTTCGCTAACCGATCCGACCATGACACCTCCGGGCAAACATTTCATGTCGTTATTCGTGCAGTACGTGCCACCGAGAATCAAGGGCAAGGACTGGACCGATCAACAGGTACAGCAGTTCGCTGACACCGTGATCAACCAGATCGAAGAATACGCGCCGGGATTCAAGGACCTGATCCTGCACATGGAAGTCCGCACCCCGCGCGAACTGGAGAACGAGGTTGGATTGACCGAGGGTAACATCTTCCAGGGTGAACTCACGCTGGACCAGTTGCTGTTCAACCGGCCGATACCGGGTTATGCCCAGTACCGGGGCCCGGTGAAGGGCATGTACATGTGTGGATCTTCCACCGCACCGGGTGGCGGCGTGATGTCCGCGCCGGGCGCCAACGCGGCCCGGGAAATTCTCGGTGACCTGAATAAAACCAACACGGTTCCGGAGGGCTGGCTCGATGACTAACACCAACAACATCGTCATCATTGGCGGCGGCCATAACGGCCTGGTATGCGCAGCCTACCTGGCCAAGGCCGGCAAGAACGTCACGGTATTGGAAGCATCAGAAGAAGTTGGCGGCCCGGCGGCCACCCGCGAATTTGCACCCGGCTACAAGGCTTCCTGCGCCCACTTGCTGAACCTGCTGGATGACGGCATCAGGGAAGAACTTGAGCTATCGTCCAACGGCCTGTCCATTGCGAAAGAGAACCTGACCACCATCGCACTGGCCAAGGATGGAAACCACATCACCATCACGCCAGACAGCGTGGAGGGTAGCGGCCTGACCGCTGAAGACAAGGCTGCCTACGCCGAGTACCGACGTTTCATGACGAAATTCGCCGGGATTATCGGCGCCATGCATAACCTGGTACCCCCCAGGATCACCACGGACAAGGAGAACCTGGTGCCGATGGCGAAGCTGGCCTGGAAAGTGCGCATGCTGGGACGCGATGACATGCGCGAACTGCTGCGGATCGGCGGTATCAACATCTATGACGTGCTAAAGGAGAACTTCGACAACCCGCTGCTGAAAGGCGCACTGAGCCTGGATGCAGTGCTCGGCACCTTCTCCGGCCCGCGCTCGAACAACAGCGTATTCACGGCTCTGCACCGGATGAGCGGCAACAACAGTGGAGCAGCAGGCGCAGCATCGATACCCGCCGGCGGCATGGGCGGCGTGATGCAGGCTATCGCGGGCGCCGCCTCCAGGGCAGGCGCCGAAATCCGCATCAGCAGCCCGGTCAAACGCATCCTGATGGACGGCATGGCGGTTTCCGGCGTGGAGTTGGAAAATGGCGAACAGATTTCAGCCTCAACCGTTATTTCCAATGCCGACGTCAGGACCACCATCCTGGACTTGCTGGGCGCACGCCACGTGGAGGCCGACTTCGCCCGCCGGGTCAGCAACATCCGCAGCAAGGGCAATGCCGCCAAGCTTCACCTGGCGCTGGACGGCTTGCCTTCCTTCGCAGGTTTGAACGAGTCCCAACTGGGAGAGCGGCTGGTCATCGCACCTTCCGTAGAATACGTGGAGCATGCTTTCAACCACTGTAAATACGGCGAGTTCTCGGCTCAACCGGTCGCGGAAATTACGCTTCCAAGCATTCATGACCGATCACTGGCTCCGGATGGAAAACACGTTCTGTCCGCAATTGTTCAATATGCGCCGCGCGAACTGGGAACCGGCTGGACCGAGGGCAAAGCCGCTTTCAGCAACGCCATCATGGATGTGCTGGAAACCTACGCCCCTGATGTTCGCGAAAGGACCGTTGCTACCGAACTGCTGACCCCGCAAGACATGGAAAAAGAGTTCGGTATGACCGGCGGCCACTGGCACCACGCGGAGCTGTCGCTTGACCAGTTCCTGATGCTGAGGCCGGTACCCAGGTCGGCCCAGTACAAAAGCCCGGTCGATGGCCTGTACCTGTGTGGCGCCGGTTGTCACCCGGGTGGCGGCATCATGGGTAGTGCCGGAAAGAATGCGGCAAACGTCATCCTGGCAGATCAGTAAAGGGACGGAACAGCATTATGAGAACAGTAAATTTCAGTAGCGACCACTACAAAGACGCGGTCTTCCCCAGCCCTTTCCATTCACGGCAGAAGCAACACAACCAGCTCAAGGAATGGACGCGCTGGGCGGATTACCTGTCGGTGCCCGCCTATTGGTGTGCCGACATGGAGTATTTTTCCGGCCGTAACGCCTGCGGTGTGTTCGATATCACGCCGATGGTCAAGCACCTGGTCACCGGGCCGGACGCCCTGCCCTACCTGAACCGCCTGATGACGCGCGACGTCAGCAAGATCAAGCCGGGCCGGGTCGGTTACAGCGTCTGGTGCAACGAGGCCGGGCGGGTCATCGATGACGGCACGATCTTCCACTTGAGAGAAGGCGTTTACCGCATCTGTTCGCAGGAGCACCAGATCGACTGGTTCATGACCAATATGCTGGGCTTCGACGTGGAAATCACCGAAGACACCCACGACGTCGCGGGCCTGGCTGTGCAGGGTCCCACCAGCTGCGCAATCCTCAAGGACATGGGACTGGAAGGCATCGAGAACCTGACGCCGTTCGGGCTGACCTATTTCGATTTCGAGGGCACTGAACTGATGGTGTCGCGCACGGGCTTCACCGGCGACCTCGGCTACGAGTTATTTATTGACCCTGACTACGCCGAAGTATTGTGGGATCGCCTGTTCGCCGCGGGTGAGTTACGCGGCATCAAGGCCATGGGCAGCGAAGCGCTGGACTTGTTGCGTATTGAAGCCGGATTCATCCTCGCAGGTGTCGATTTTCTGCCGGCGATGGAAGCGGTGCGCCCGACCCACACCCGTTCGCCTTTTGAATTGGGGCTGGGCTGGTTGGTGAGCTTCGACAAGGGCGTCTTCAACGGGCGGCAGGCTCTGCTGGAAGAAAAGGAAAAGGGTTCCCGCTATAACCTGGTCAAGCTGGACATCGACGGTAACAAGCCTGCCAAGGACTCCTTCGTTTACGTCAAGGGCGGCAAAAAAATTGCCGGTACCGTGACCTCGGCCATGTGGTCGCCTTCGGCCAAGGCCAGCATTGCTCTGGCGTCGCTGGAAGCTCCGCTGGGCCAACCCGGTGAGGAATTTGAAGTAGAGATCTATTACCAGCGTGAGCTGAAATGGAGCCGGGTCATGGCTCCTGCACGCGTGGTGAAAGACGTGTTCTGGAATCCACCGCGGAGACGGCAGACGCCGCCAGCGGATTTTTGAGATAGGCCAGACTATGGCAGTTGAGGTATCAGTCCAGAGCCCTGTTTACCGGACACGCTCGAGACGTCCCTGTTCGCTCTTCGGCTGCTCCCGACAGCCGAGGGTTCTGCAAACTGGGCTCTGGACTGATACCTCCGCCGATACCCTGGTCTAATTCTGATGAAGGGCAGGCACCACGTATTAGACCCCTTGCTTCGGCCGGCTTCCATCGCGGTGGTTGGCGCGAGTGAACGGCAGCATTCCGTGGGACGCCGAACCATCGAGAACCTGTTGACGGGCGAGTATCCGGGACGGCTGTATGCGGTCAATCCCGGCTACGAATCGGTGCTGGGTGTGCCGTGTTTTCCGAACCTGGAATCATTGCCTGAAACGGTCGAGCACGTGGTGCTTACGCTGGGAGATGCCCGCATCGAGGAGGCTCTGGATGCCGTTATTGAGCATGGCGCCACTGCTGCTACGATGATGTCTGCGCTGATGCTGGCGGAAGACAGCGAACCGCTGTTGCGTGACCGGATCGAAGCGAAAGTAAAGGCCTCCGGCCTGATCGTCTGCGGCGCTAATGGCATGGGTTTCTACAATTGCCTGGACGGGGTCTGGGTGTGTGGATTCGACACGCGTGAAAACCATGTCCGGGGCGGTAACGTCACGCTGATCAGTCATTCCGGTTCCGGCATGGCGGGCATCATGGACTGCGAAGAGCGCATCGATTTCAACCTGGCGGTGTCCACCGGGCAGGAACTCTGCGTTCGTATGGACCAGTACATGGACTGGGCGCTGGAACAGGATGGCACCCGCGCCATCGGCCTGTTCATGGAAACGGCACGTAGCCCGCAGGGAATGATCGCGGCTTTCGAGAAGGCCAACCAGAAGAACATCCCCGTCGTGGTTTTGAAGGTCGGGAGAACCGAGCTTGCAGCCCGACTCGCCGTGTCCCACTCGGGCGCCATCGCCGGCCGCGACGACACCTACCAGGCGCTGTTCGACCGCTACGGAGTTCAACGTGTCAATGACATGGACGAACTGGCGACCGCCCTGATCATGTTCGCGCAACCGCACCCGGTCGCGGACGGCTCGCTGGTCAGCATCCACGACTCAGGCGGCGAGCGGCAACTGCTGATCGACCTGGCCGCCGAGATGAATGTACCGCTGGCCCGCGTGCGACCCGGTACGGAAACCCGGCTCGAAGGACTACTCGATCCCGGGCTGCCGCCGGTCAACCCGCTGGATGCCTGGGGTGCCGGCGGGCCGGGGGCGGATCAGATCATGGAGGACTGCCTGGCCGCAATGATGAGCGATGACAACGCCGCGATTGGCGCAGTAATCCATGACCGTGGACCGTTGAGCAGCCTGTATGATGAGTACTTTGACTACATGCGGGCCGGACACGAAGCCTCCGGAAAACCGGTGTTCCTGGTTTCCAACCGCCAGGGCACCGGGACGGATTCCAGGGCGGTGACAATCACCCGGGAAGGCTTCCCCGTACTGGACGGCATAAGGCCTTTCCTCGCCGGCGCCCGTTGCCTGTTCGAATATCGGGATTTTCAATCGAGACAGACTGCCCCTCTCCCAGCCCCGGACAAAGATGCCGTTTTGCGCTGGCAATCGAGGCTGGCCAGCGGCGACACACTCGAAGAATATGAATCCACCCGACTACTTGGCGACTTTGGTGTGCCCGTCAACCCAGCGGAACTGGTATCCACCGAAGAATCCCTGCTCGATGCTGCGGAGCGTTTTGGTTATCCCCTCGTCCTGAAAACCGCTGAGCCAGGCATTTTGCACAAGACGGATTGTGGCGGAGTGGTTTTGAATATAGAAACCGGGGAACAGTTGCTGACCGCTTATGACGACCTGTCGGCGCGGCTCGGAGCGCAGGTCATACTGTGTCCCATGCTGCAGGTCAGCGGGGTCGAGATGGTGCTTGGCCTGGTGCGCGATGAACAGTTCGGTCCGTTGGTGATGCTGGGTTTCGGCGGCGTCAACGTGGAGACCATTCGCGACGTCGCCTATGCCCTGCCACCGTTTGACCGGACGGTAGCCATGCACCTGCTCGACAAGCTCCAATTGCGCCCCCTGCTGGACGGATTACGCGACCGGCCGGCCGTCGACGCCAGTGCTTTTTGTATCGCAGCGGAACGTTTCTCCATGATGGCCGCAGCGCTGGGAAACACGGTGAACGAGATCGACGTAAACCCTGTCATCGTCCATCCAAACGGGTGTGTAGCGGTGGATGCCCTGGTCATTGGGCACGTACCCGGATCGTGATAATGTGGAAGTATCCCTGACGCCCGCAATTCCAAAAGGAACTGCCATGAAATTTGAAACCATCAAGTACGAGAAAGACGGCCCACTTGCCTGGATCACCCTAAACCGGCCGGAAAAACTTAACGCAATCAGCCAGACCATGACTGCGGAAATACTTCTCGCCACGGATAAAGCCCAATGCGATGACGAAGTGAGCGTGATCCTGATCAAGGGAGAGGGCCGGGCCTTTTCGGCCGGCTTCGACCTGGAACCCGAACCCGAGGGTGACCTGGATGAAGACGAAAAGCTGCAGGCGCTGAAACTCGAATTACACCACGATTTCGACCTGATCATGCGCTTCTGGCACAGCCCCAAACCCACCATTGCCGCGGTGCACACTTATTGCCTCGGCGGCGCGATGGAACTGGCGGTCGCCTGTGACCTCACGATTGCAGCCGCCGGCTGTCGCTTTGGCGAGCCGGAAGTGAAATTTGGCAGCGGTGCGGTCGCCATGATCCTGCCTTATATTTGCGGCCCGAAGCGGGCGAAGGAAATCCTGCTGACCGGCAATGACCGGATCAGCGCCGAACAAGCCGAGGCCTGGGGCCTGATCAACCGTGTAGTAAGACCTGAAAATCTGGAGACCAGAGCCCGCGAACTGGCGCTGGAGATCGCCCGCAACGACCAGCATGCGGTGCGCATCACCAAGCAGGCGATCAACAAGACCTATGAATTCGGCAAGATGCGCAACGCCCTCAAACACGCCCTGGAACTCGATATCGCGATCGAAAGCACCGAAACGGAAGAGTCCCGCCGTTTCAATGAAATCCTCCGGGAAAAAGGCGCCAAGGCGGCCATCGAGTGGCGCGACGAGCGGCTGGGTTACACGGGGCAGGTGAAGCGTCATGACATCGGGTGACCTGAAGGCAGAGCTCGACCGCTACCTCGCGGAACACCCGGAAACGAGGTTCATGGAGCCGCTGATCACCGACATGAACGGTATCCTGAGGGGCAAGCGGGTCGGCGTGGAAGAACTGGGCAAAGCGTTCAAAAACGGCGTCAACATGTGCGCCGCGACGACCATCCTCGATACCCTGGGAAATACCTTTGAAAACGTGCCTTATGGCCTGAATGATGGCGACCCGGACGCAAAGGCTTTTGCCGTCCCGGGCAGCCTGGCGCCGGTGCCCTGGGCGACCTTGCCGACAGCCCAGGTACTGCTCGAACTGGTTGAACTGGACGGCAGCCCGAATGAGAACGACCCGCGCAATGTGCTGCGAAGAGCCATGCAGCCACTGTATGACCTGGGGTTGAGGCCGGTGCTGGCGCTGGAACTAGAGTTCTACCTGGTCGAATACGATGGCCAGCATTTCCAGCCGCGATGCCCCCGGATTCCGGGATCCGATCTACCGCAACCGGGCATGCAATACGAAGTGATGGAAGACCTTTACGAGGTCGATGATTTCCTGATGGATCTGAATGCCATCTGCAAGATACAGAACATCCCGGTCGGCGCGGCACTGTCTGAATTCTCACCCGGCCAGTTCGAAGTCAACCTGCATCACGTCGATGACCCGGTACTGGCCTGCGACCATGCCATGCTGCTCAAACGCGCTGTAAAAGCCGCGGCAAGGAAACACGACCTGGCTGCCACCTTCATGGCCAAACCTTTTGCCGACACGGCCGGCAGCGGCATGCATGTGCACGTAAGCCTGCTGGACGAAGACGGCAACAACGTCTTCGCCGGCGAGAGCACCGACGGTGATTTTTCTGATACGCTACGCCATGCCATCGGCGGACTCGGCGAAGCCATGCCGGAAAGCGTTGCGCTGTTCGCGCCCAATGCAAATTCATACCGCCGCCACGCCCCCGGCAATTTCGTTCCCGCCGCACCGGAATGGGGACCCAACCACCGCGGCGTGGCCTTGCGCCTGCCGTTGGCCGGACCCGGCAACAAGCGTTTCGAGCATCGCGTCGCCGGCGCTGATGCCAATCCCTACTTTGTTGTGTCGGCCATCCTGGCGGGCATCCACCACGGAATCTCCAACCGGATTGAGCCAAGGCCAATGACCCCGGAACGGGCCAAGCTGAACTACCGGGTGGAAATTCCGATCCGCTGGCCGCAGGCCCTGGATGCCTTCGATAATGGAGAAATCCTGCCCCGCTACCTCGGCAGCGACTATCATGGGCTATATTCCGACTGCCGGCGCGAAGAAGAGGCAAATTACAACGCGGAAATCCCGGCGAAAGACTTCGAGTGGTTTATGCGGGCTGTCTAAGCACCCTCGGATATAGTGGGTTTCTGAGTAAACCACCTTGATCCGTCTTATACTCTCCCAAACTGACTGATATTTAATCTATGGCAGACTCTGAATCACAACGTTATCAACTCGAAATCAACCATCTCAAGGAAACTATCAACGCGCTGCGCGAGGAGCTTGAGAAAAAACAAATGGAGATCAATCGACGCTTGCAGTCGTCAAAACAGGTCGCCAGTGAACAAATAAAGCAACTTGAGAAAACGATTGACCAGATGCGCCTGCGGCTCGAAGAGGAGCATGCCGCAAGAGAATCTGAAGTCCAGAAAGCAACCCGGTCTCTGAATGAACAGCTACAGCAGGCACGGCAAACAAACGAGGCCTTGAGACTCCAACTGGGCCAGGAAAAAGACAATGGCTGAAATAATAAGTAGCAGCAAAACTGCGGCCCATTCTGAAGTTGTCACTGATGAGCGCAGCACTGAACTGACCGAACTTTTGCTCACCCTTTCGAGGCAAATCGCAACGTTCACTAATTTGCCCTCGGCGCTTCGCCATATCGTGGAAGTCGCATCCAGGGAAATTCAGGCAGACAGGGCTTCTCTTTTCCTGAACGACCCGATGACCAATGAGCTTTACACACAATTTGCCCAGGGTGACCTGACTGAAGAGATCCGGATAATGAATGATACGGGAGTATCAGGAGCCGTATTTCAAAACGGTGAACCACTGATTATCCACGACCCGTATTCAGATCCACGTTTCAATCACAGGATCGACAAACATACCGGATATAAAACTGAAGATATTATCTGTGTTCCGGTCAAGACCGCACGCGGTCAAACCATTGGTGTTTTGCAGGCTTTGAACAAACATCGCGGCCTGTTCAACCAGGACGATCTGAACCTGTTGATGGAACTGACCGCACACGCGGCCTATGCGCTCGACAGCATGATCGAGTTGGAAAGAATCAAGAAACTGCGACGCCACGAAGTGGAGTTTCTCGAGGTTATCTCTGAAATTTCCTCCGACATCAACATCGAATCGCTGTTGAAAAAGGTGATGTCAGAAGCCACGCGCATGCTTGATGCCGAGCGTTCGACACTTTTCCTGAACGATGAAAAAACCAATGAACTCTGGTCCCAGGTTGGCGAGGGGCTGGGGCTGATGCAAATCAGGCTGCCCAACCACCTGGGTATCGCCGGTTCTGTGTTTACCACAGGAAAAAGCATCAATATTCCCCACGCCTATGCAGACCTGCGATTCAATCCGGCTTTCGATCGCAAAACAGGGTTTTTTACCCGCTCCATTTTGTGCGTTCCGATCATCAATAAGGACGGTAAAACAATCGGTGTGACGCAGGTACTGAACAAGAAGACCGGGAGTTTCACGGCAGAGGACGAGTCCAGGCTTAAGACATTCACAGCGCAGATCGCTATTTCGCTCGAAAACGCCAGCCTGTTTGCAGACGTTCAGAACATCAAGAATTATAACGAGGGCATTCTGCTGTCCATGACCAATGCCGTACTGACCTTTGATGAGGATGGAAAGCTAAAAACCTGCAATAAAGCCGGTGAAAATATTTTTGACGACCCGGATAGGCCCATCCGTGGTAAATCAGCGACCGAGATATTTTCAGAGTCCAATCCCTGGTTGCTGGAAAAAATTGAAGCGGTCCTTGAGGCGAAGCAGAATGATATGACCATCGATGCCGACCTCGAGGTCGGCGCAACCAAAATTTCAGCCAATGTCACTGTGATGCCGTTGCTGAGCGTAGACGGGAAATCGATGGGCTTTATTGTCATGATCGAAGACATTTCATCCGAAAAACGAATGAAATCGACCATGTCGCGCTATATCGACCCGTCAATCGCTGATCGTTTGATGGCGGACAAGTCAGATATTTTTGACGGCCAGAATGTTCGCGCCACTGTCCTGTTCAGCGACATCCGGGGTTTTACAACACTTACCGAGCAATTGGGACCGCAGGATACCGTTCATTTGTTGAACGAGTATTTTGAAATCATGGTGGACTGTATTTCCCGGGAAGGAGGCATCCTGGACAAGTTTATCGGTGATGCCATCATGGCCGGTTTTGGAATCCCGCAATCATTGGGAGACGACGAAGACCGGGGATTGCGAACCGCTTTGTCAATGATTCGCAGACTGGGCGCCTGGAATGAAAGTCGTATCTCCATTGGAAAGCTGCCTATCAACATTGGTATCGGACTGAATACTGACAACGTCATTTCAGGGAACATCGGCTCCATAAAGCGGATGGATTACACCATGATCGGAGACGGTGTCAACCTGGCTGCTCGCCTGGAATCGGCCTGCAAGCAATACAGAACCAGCATTCTTATCAGCGAATTTACCAAGGAGCGCCTGAAGGGCACTTACCGTATGCGCGAGGCTGATCGAGTGGTGGTCAAGGGCAAAACCGTGCCGGTAAGCATATTCGAGGTGCTGGACTACCACACCGAAGAATCATTTCCCAGGATGATGGAAGTGCTCAGCTTTTACCAGGAAGGAATCAAGCAGTACCGTGCCTTGGATTGGGATAATGCCATCAGCCATTTCCGGAATTGCCTGGAACTCCAGCCCCGGGATGCCTTATCGGAAATGTATATCAAACGGTGCGAATTCCTGCGCGGGAATCCTCCGCAAACCACCGACGGCCAATGGGATGGCGTCTGGGTACTGGATGGAAAATAGAGGCGGTCAGAAGGGAACACAGACCGCTTTAAGAATTAACGATCTTCAAAAAAGCTGTCAGTCAAATTCGACACCGGCTTAGTTGCCCCTTTCCCTGTGGCGCCGGTGCTTGCTTTATCGTACATTGCCTGTATGACCTTGCCCCCCCGTGAAACGCTGCTGCAAGCGGTCGAGAAACACGACTCCAAATACAATGGCGTCTTTTTCGCAACGCGCGGCAACAGCGGCGAATTCTGTAATCCCGGGTGCAGGGCACGCAAGTCCGATCCCAAGCGCATGCGGTTTTTCGAAACCACGCGCGAAGCACTGGCTGCCGGTTATCGGCCCTGCAAAAAGTGTAAGCCGCTCAAAATCGGATTGTCAGATCCTGATTGGATCGAAGCCCTGATGACGAATGTGGAATCCGACCCGGCCAGGCGCTGGCACGATTATGAACTCGAAAAGTTGGGCCTTGACCCTGCGGCCGTGCGCCGCTGGTTTATCGCCAATCATGGTCTGACGTTCCATGGATATACCCGCCTGAGACGACTGGGCCAGGCACTGAGACAAATTCAGCACGGCGAACCGGTCAGCCGGGCGGTGGTCGCCCACGGCTATGATTCAGAATCCGGCTTCCGTGAGTCGTTCTGCCAGGTTTTCAGTGCTCCACCATCTGCCGTCGACCGGGAATCCTCTATCTGGATCAACCGGGTGGCCACACCGTTGGGGTCAATGATCATGGGGGTTTCCGACCAGGGGCTGTGCCTGTTGGAGTTCGCCGAGCGCAGAATGCTGGATACCCAGCTGAAACGCTTGCGCCAACGCATGGGAAGGGTTTTCCTGCCGGGAGATCACCCCTTGATGCAGCAGGTGAAAAATGAACTGGACGCTTACTTCGAAGGCAGCCTGAGAAAATTTACCGTACCACTGCAGGCGCCCGGAACCGAGTTCCAGGAATCGGTCTGGCGGGCACTGGCCGATATTCCATACGGCGAAATCCGCAGCTACGGAGATATAGCCAACAAGATCGGCCAGGCCAGCGCCGTGCGGGCAGTCGGCCGCGCCAATGGTGACAATCGCATTGCCATCATCATCCCCTGCCACCGTGTTGTGGGCGCCGATGGCGAACTGACCGGTTACGGTGGTGGGCTCTGGCGCAAAGAGTACCTGCTCGCCATGGAACAGGCCCAGGCTTTTCACCTGACCTGACTTTTGCCACAGGCAACCAACTCGAAACTACGATAACTTTGCGACTGCTTTTCCTAAGGACTCCTCAGATATGAATTCGTTTTCAATGCGCCTGCTCGCGGGCATTTACCTGGCTTTCACTGGCCTGACCGCGATCGCGGCAGATGATTGGGTGGAAGAAAGTAACGCCAACACTCTGCAAGTGATGGAAGCCCAGGCCCGCATGTCACCTGAATCTTTTTCGTCGCTGGGGATCGAGTCAGTAGATGCCGAGGTCATGGATCTTGGACCGGAAATATACGAGCGTTCACAAGCCGCCTGGAAAGACCTGGTCGCAGTACTTGAAGAGCGTAAGAAAACAACCGAAAACCCGCGAGTTCTGCAGGATCTGGATATCCTGATCAAATCGCTCCATGACCAGATCCGGACCGATGAGCTTGAGCACAAGTACATGTTGCCGTATTACAACCTGTCGCAGACGTTGTACTTCGGATTCCGCTCCCTGCTGGATCCGCGAAATGATCCGGCGCGCTACCCCGCTGCGCTTGAACGCCTGAAAAAATACACCGGCCAGGCAGAAGGCTATCGTCCGCTGACCGACCTGGCTCGGGACAGAAGCTCAGAGCGCTTTTCGGTGCCAGGGCTGCTGGGGCCCTACCACGGAGAGCTGGAAAAACACCTGGGTAATGTCGAGCAATTCAAGGCAGGCCTGAACCAGGCATTCAGCGAATCGGGGCTGGAAGGCTGGGAGGAAAACCTTGCGCTGCTAACGGGCCAGCTGGATGACTATGCGGAGTGGGTGAAACAGGAAATCGTTCCGCGCGGGCGCGATGATTACCGGCTGCCGGAAGAGGTTTACGCCGATAACCTGAAAAACTTCGGCGTGGACATGGATCCGCATCAGTTGATCCGCATGGCGCAACTGGGCTTCGCCGATCTGCAGATGCAGATGCAGTCCATCTCGACCCAAATTGCGAAGGAACGCGGCTGGGAATCCGCCGATTATCGTGATGTGATGGCTGAATTGGGTAAAGAACGAATTCCCGAGGCTGAGGTGCTCGATTACTACCGCAACATCCTGAAGGAACTCGAAACCATCATCCGCGATAACGAGCTGGTGACCCTGCCTGACCGGGAAGCTGCCATCCGTCTGGCGACAGAGGCCGAGTCGGCGGCCGCCCCCGTTCCCTTCCTGAGCCCACCGCAACTGATCGGCAACACCGGGCAACAGGGCGAATTCGTGCTGGTCACCCATTCACCCAACGAGGAAGACGGTGGAGAAGTCAGCGATTTCGGCAGCCCGGCGTCCACCTGGTCGTTGACCGCGCATGAGGCGCGCCCCGGCCACGAGATGCAATTTGCCTCGATGGTCGAAAGCGGCATTTCCCAGGCCCGTGTCATCTACGCCTTCAACAGCGCAAACGTCGAGGGTTGGGGCCTGTATTCCGAGGCCATCATGCAGCAATACCTGAGCCCTGAGGCCCAGTTGTTCGGGCTGAAGGCACGCCTGATGCGGGCAGCGCGGGCTTTCCTGGATCCAATGTTGAACCTGGGCCTGATTGGAAAGGAAGAGGCGATGGAATTGATCACGCGGGATGTTGGGATATCAAAAGCGCTGGCCAACCAGGAAATTAACCGTTACACCTTCCGGGCACCAGGCCAGGCCACCTCCTACTATTACGGCTACATGAACCTGATGTCGCTACGTGCTGAAGTGGAACTGCGCATGCGCGACCGGTTCAACCAGCGTGCTTATCACGATTTCCTGTTGCAGCAGGGCTTGCTGCCACCGGATATCCTGCGACAGGCAGTGCTCAGCGAGTTTGTTTCGCAGTGAGCAACTACCAGCGGTAGCCGAAACTTGTCATGAACGAGTTTCGGGTTCCATTGACGCCGTAGAAGGCGTTGAAAGTCCAGTTTCGTCCGATGTCCTTGTTCACACCCAGCAGAAACAGGGTCTCCTCGATGTCGATGCCAATACCGAATTCGACCGGATCAGGCCTCCCTTCGGGGTATAGCCTGCCCACTACCATTCGGTCGGTTTTCTGATATTGAACACCGGTCAGTACCTGCATTCCAATGTCACCGAAGTCGTAGCCGACCATCCCGAGCAAAATCAGTGTGTTTAGTTTTGACTCAGTTTCATTAGTCAGCGCCCAGGCGTAAGTACCCGAGGCCGTGAAGATCAGATTCTCATACTGCAGTCCGGTCGTCAGACCAAAGCCCAGCGTACTCCCTGTCGTCGAAGATGGAAAATCAACGAACTCCGGTAAATCTTCGCCGGTTTTCAGCTTGTAAAGCTTCTGAAAAGTAGGGGTAAACCTCAGCGTCACATCTGTATCCGTTTCCAGATGGCCGCCAACGACGCTTAGATTCAGGAATGGCAAAATCCACATGTCGCCCCGGACTTGTAAGCTCGTAATTTTACTGCTGAATTCACTGCCCAGCGCATCAATCAACGGAATATCCTCGACCACGGAAATACCGCCAACGGTCACATCAAACAGGTCAATATCCGCATTCTGCCAGAGCCCGATCACACCAATACCATAGGTTTTCGGCAGTTCGAACCCTAGCTTGCGAACTTCATCTGCGTAGAAAGGTAACTTGCGGCGCAGATCCAGCCTCACGGTCTCGGCAGCATCGAATTCATCAGTGATTTCCTGCCGGGTCCGGCTGGTCACCACGATATTTTCCAACACGTCATCTTCGTCCAGTGGTGTCTGCCCATCCGGAGGAGTTGCCTCCCTTTCCGCCGGCGTTTTCAGACTTTCAGCATGTGCGATGGCTATCGGAGTGGCTGATGGCTTGTCCACGAATAATTCGTCTGGTGCGGCCCGCCAGGCAATTTCGCCGAACTCTGAATGGCTGTATTTCAGCATCCGGCCCCAGGTATGAAGCTGCACCCATTTGCGTTTGTAGCGCAAAGAAAACTGCTCTTCCATCCAGTCAATGACATATCCACCCGGCTCATCAACTGCGCCGAAGCCCACAATTGACTTGAAGTCCCGATTTCGCACGCCGTCCCGCTCGATGGTTTTTTCAGCTGTGAACTCGATCCGGTTCAGCACACCGTCGATAATGTGCACTTCCCCAACCAGGAAAATCAACCAGCGCAGGCTACTGGGCACCCGCTCCTTGTCATAACGAAATGAGATGACCTCGTGACCTTCTTTTATTTCGCGAACCCGGAAACTCGTCGGGTCATACAAACGACGTTTCTTGCGAACATAGTTATCCTTACCCATGGTCACTTCCAGTGAGCGCTTGTAGCGCTTCAGGGACTGCAGGGGTTGGTTTTCGAATTCAAAGTACAGGTCCCGGCCGTAATCCGTGTAGGGGTCGAATATCATCCGGAATCGTTCCGACCTCGGCACGCCTTCTTCGTCAATCGACTGGTAGTTCATCAGCATTTCCCAGTAGAGCCCCTGGCTCATCGGGAACAAGGCAATATCCAATACACGGGGACTGATCCCGCGGACCGTTAGCGGGTCGCTGTTGATGGGGCCAAGAAGTGGCGGCTCCGGCTCTTCCTGTGAAAAAACAGGGCACGATAAAATCACACTCAAGATGACAACAACAAACCGAAAATTTCTATTGGACATCAATCTTTTCCTAACCCGGATTTATTCAAGTAACAGTACAAGGCGGGAGTTAAATCCGCTACTGCTGTCCTGCACCCCGTACCTCGTATTCCAGATGTACCGATAATTCAGATTCACGTTGAAGAACGGAGTCAGCCACCAACTGATTCCTGCCGAGGCGATGTTCATATCTCCGCCTTCCACCAGGCCATCATTCAGATCCAGGTTGGACCAGCGCGCCGTGAGTTCCCAGGCCCCTTTCCCGCCCTGGTAAACGGAACGCGAAACCGGAATGTTACCAAACACACCGCTTTTCTTGTTGTAGGGTCGCATTTCACCGGTCAGGATCCAGGAGAGGCCGATCCAGTAGCCATCAAACCTCGGATTGTCCAGCTGCGGGTTGTCGACATAGGTCCGGGTGTATTCGGAACCCAGCCAGAACGGCCCCCGCCGCCAGGACAGCTCCCAGTTCAGGGTTTGTAGATCGTCTGCCGGCAGGAAGGTCGTGTCCTGATCAAAAGAAGTGTCCACGAATACCGGCGCCTTGTTGAATTCAGGTTCAGTCCGGTACCGGAATCCCTCTTTGGCGTTGGAATAGCGGTAGCCCATTCCCAGGTGCAACAAGCTGCTGTCGTCTTCTGTATGGAGCGGGGCCCAGGTCAGGCGCCCGACATACTGGGTGGCGCTCTCGTTGAAATCCTGGTCGGCATCGAACCAGTCATTGAACACGCCAATTCCCCACGAAGTGTGCCGCACGGGATCACTGCCGTTCCAGACGACGCCGACGTTGCGAGACGGCAGCATCGCATCGGAAACCGCACTGCGCTCTTGCATGTGGTTGAAGAGCATCGACTGCACCCGCTCGCCGGAGATCGGCTCTTTCTGCTTACCGATGCTCATCACCGAGTTTTTCAGGAAAGGGATATCCAGCCGCCAGTCGAACCAGGCGACATTGTCACTTTCCTCGGTATCAAAACCCTTGTCAAAAGCGTTTGTCGCGCCAAATATTGTATACACCCAGGGCCTTTCAAAATTCAGCGTGCCTACGATGCCAAACCGAAAACCACGAACTTCACCACCGTCGAATTCGTCCAGGTTGCCCACCCTGCTCTCGCTGATTTCATCCTGGTGCAGCCAGTTCATGCGATCCAGCACCACGCCCGCGATGAATATTCCTGACACGGCCCTGGTCTCCCAGCGGTTCCACTTGCTGGTATCGGCGTAATCCAGTGGAATGGCCAAAGGCGGCGGCGTGTAGGCGAGCCACCCGGTCTTCACCGGCTCATCTTCGGGCTCGTCATCGAACACTTCCAGCAAGCGGTTCTTCACTACAGCGCCATCGTGCACGGCAAACGTGGAGTACGATTTCGTATCCAGCATCACGTTGAAATTTTCGCGCGGGTCCTCGCGAAAAATCATGAAACTCGGAAGCTCGCCGAGATTCAGCTTACCGACAATAAATCCTCCGTTTGCGTTGACGACCTGTTGTGCTTCGTTTCGGGAAATCTTGTCCTCGGTCACCAATTCAAGCTTGCGATCACGGATCAGGATATTGACGACTTTGTCTTCGGATTCCCTGGCAGGGTCGATCAGGGTCACGTTGCGGACCAGGATGCTTTCGGGGCCCTGATTCTGCGCCATAGCCTGGGCTGCTACCAGCAGTAAACTTAACAGGGTAAGGATGAGACTGGCAGTGGTGGGTTTGATGATTCTCATTAACCAGGTCAAAGTCCCCGGCTTGCAGGCGCGACAATTCGTATTCTCTCCTGCATTCCCGTTTCAGCCATTCGTACTAGCTGACCGTACCGCCAGGCTTCATCCTGGGCCAGGCCATTAGATACCCATAGCACCAGGGAATAGCAGATTGATAAGCTCAATCTACGGTTTTTCATATCTCTTCATACAAAATTGCTAGAACGCTAAACGCGCCCTGAGTCCAAAGACCCAAAGTGAATCATCCTCCGGATTCAGGGCTGGCTTCCTGATGTATTGAATGTCCGGTGTTATCGCCAGTTCTTTCCACAACTGAATGCGGTAGAACATTTCCAGCGTGTGCTGGTTATCCAAATCAGGTCCCCAGGTACTTTCGTTAGGCTTGCCCCAGTTGTAAGCCACACCCAGCTGGTTGCCACCTGGAACCGTCTGGTAGCCGAAGCCGCCTACCAGGCTTGTTTCCAACAGGCTGCCACCATCGTCCGCATAGCCTGCGCGCAGAAAAGTAGTCCAGTGCTCGTTCACAAGCCGGCTGAATGATATGTTCGCACCCCAGCCGTCCGGCGTCGCCGCAGCCTTGCGCTCATCCGCGTGCCACAGAGTGAGGTGGACATTGTTCAGGAAAGCTGTTGCACGGGTCGAGTTCCAGCCAATCTCGAAATGGCTGAAATACTCGTGGTCATTGAAAAAAGTATCGAAGCCATCGCCCGGATTGGCGGGATCTGAATTGCTATCGGCAAAGCCTGCGATCATGTACAGATTGTCGTTCAGGTACCCGCCCAACCCCAGGCCCAGGCCTTCATTGGGTACCGGCATCGAAGCCGACCCGGTTGAAAATGCGAAGTTGAAAAAACCGGTCCACGGGCTGGCCAGCATATACACGTCGACGTAATCAGTGACATCGACAAAGCCCCCGACAAACACCAGGTTGCCTCCCTTCATGCGTTGACGCCAGTAAAGGTTAGTCAGGCGGGCGCCCTGGTCGCTGAACGGGGGAAGGAACAAGCCATCATAGCCCACTTCAAATCCGAGACTGGCTGGTGGAATATTGCTGCCATAAGCATGGCGGTGCTCAACTTTCCAGATCAGCGCGCCGGAATTTCCCTCACCGTCGCTGGTGACTTCCCAGGATCCGAAGAAACGGTACATGCCGCCAAACGCATCGTCTTCGCCGGGGCTTTCAGTGGCTTTCAGATATGCAAATGAGTAATCACCACCCAGGCTGACGCCGTGGTCTTCCCGGATACGGTCTTTCCAGTCGAAGTATCCGCGAGCGAAGCTGCTCGGGAACATGGGCGTGACCTGGTTGGAATCGATATGCAGGCGGTTTTCGACCTGTTCCGGGCCTGCCAGGCTGCCGGGCCGATCGACGTCGATGCGCTCCGCGTCTTCCTGTGCGGCAACCTGAAACGACATGACCAGCGCCAATAGACCGGATAATCTGCTAGCCAGCGAATACTGTTCTCTATCGGTCATGGGGTAGCGCGCGCCTGGCATACTCGCCGGCTAGTTCAGCGTATTTTTGTAAATCTTTCCATCCTTCATGATGACGCGGATCGTTTCCGGGCTCTCCGGCCTGGGCTCAGCATCGAACCACTTGTCACCGGTGCCGACTACCGAGAAATCTTCCAGCGGGTTTCCATCGATGATCAGGATATCGGCGTAAGCGCCCTCCTCGATAACTCCGAGTTTGCCCTCGGGATAAGGGTTTGTGAACTTGCCGGTCATGGCCGCTATTTCGCCACCGACCGAGGTCATTGCAACCAGCGATGTATGCGGACCGAAAAACTCATGATTCAGGTGCTTCTCATAGGCGATCTGAATATTGCAGGCAGCCACCGTTCCGACGCAGTCGGTATGAAACCCGCGCTTTGCCGGGCATTTCCGCATATTGTCGAGATAATCTTCGAAAGCCGCGCTGGCTGATTTTGCTTTGGCCAGGCTGGCAGGCACGTCCCTGACAGCCGGGATATCCAGCAATCCCGGGTCGAAAGCGGTCAGGTTGGTGGTGATGTAGGCGTTCTTTTCCTCCATCAGTTCCGAGATTTCACAATCAAACATGAAGCCATGCTCAATGGAGCGTACACCTGCATTCAGCGCGTTGATAATGGCTTCCTTCCGGTAGGAATGAGCCATCACATAGCTACCGTACTCGTTTGCAACCTGGACGGCCGCTTCGATTTCTGCCTGGGATCCGGCCAGCAATTGCCACGGATCGAAAGCCGAAACGACACCGCCTGACTGCATGAATTTGAGTTGTGTGGCACCCATCCGGAAATTATTGCGTCCATACTTTTGAACGTCAGCGACGCTGTCTACCTCCTGCGCCATGTTCAACCGACTGAAGTTGGATGACTGCCCGACCGGTGCCGTGTAATTCGCAAAATCCGCATGCCCGCCCCTGGTGCTCAGGAACGCACCCGAAGCATAGTGGCGCGGCCCGATGATTGTTCCGGCATCGATGGCGCGGCGTAGGCCGCCGTTAGCGCCTCCCGCATCACGAACGGTCGTGAAACCCTGCATCAGGTACATCTCGGCCATCTTGGCCCCGTGAATAGCCAGATCTTCCCAGGTGCTGTTCGCCTCCATCGCCGGCAGCGTCGGGCCAGGCAGCATCAAGTGTGCATGGTTCTCGATAAAGCCCGGTAGCAGGGTGCGGCCACCGCCGTCCACCACCATTGCGCCGGGTGCGTCAATATTTCGTCCGACTTTGGCAATGAGGTTACCCTCGACCAGCACGTTGCCATCCATCAATTTGTTTTGCTTACCATCAAAAATTTTGACGTTCGTAAACAGCGTCTGGCTGGGGGTCGAATTCTGGGCAAACAGGACTGCCGGCAACAACATGAGGATCAAGGCAAATGCCCTACTGATTTTGGCCATGTGTGGTTCTCTCCTTTCCGATGACTGCCAGATTGTATTCCACAAGGCTTCCGTTCCAGGTGAATAATCAGCCTCTAATTGATAATATGCGCCATATATCGGGTGAATTGGCGCATTATGTCAATATATGAAGGGCTGAATTTAACTGGGCAGACATACCTGCGGAGCGTCACTGAATGAAATACAGAAGACCCGCCACTCCCAGCTTGCCACTGGTCCGATTGAGCCTGGTGGGACCTCTGCTGCGATTGCTCGATCAACAGCACATTGATATCGAAAAACCGCTGGCTAAATTTTCACTCAAACGAGCCGAGGTCAGCAATCCCGATGTCTTCGTGCCGGCACCCAAGATGTACGAGATCGTGGAATCGCTGGCGGAATTATCAGGTAACCCATATTTTGGCATTCGTGCCGGCGAATCGCTCGACCCCTGGTCCTGGTCTCCACTGGCGGACATCGCCCACATATCCGCTACTTTGGGAGAGTTTCTGCTACGCTTCATGAAAAGCGCGCAACAGGATGCCTCCTCGGTAATATTTTCTCTCAACACTCAAAATGGCCGGTCTACTTTCCATGAAAAGCGTGTCACTGATGGCGGCATGATCCCGCGGCACAACGATGGCTTCACCATCGCCTACTTGCTGGCCATCCTCCGCCGCGCGCTTGGTCCCGATTGGGACGGTACCAGGGTAGTCGCCCGATGCTGCGACCCAGGCGTAATTCCCAGCAACTACATGGATATCAGGACGGCCAAATCGCATACATTCGGAGTCGCCATCAGCTTCCCCGCATCGTGGTTGTTGCGTCCCATTGCCATTGAGCAATCTTCGACCATACCGGCTATGCAACCGGTGGAGTCATCACCCAGTGGAGGCCTTACCGAAGATTTCCGCAGGCTGATTCAGCCATACCTGCACGAGCCTGATCTGAACGTGGACCGGGTGGCCGGCATCTGTGGTCTCAGTAGACGAACGTTGTCCCGCAGGTTGCAAACACATGGCACAACGGCGCAACGAGAAATTCTCACACTCCGCCGTGAAAAAGCCGAAACCGAGCTGCAGGATACAACACGGACCATTGGTGCCATCGCGACCCGCCTGGGTTATTCCGATCTGGCTGTTTTTTCCCGCGCTTTCAAACGCTGGACCGGCATGTCGCCCAGTCATTTCCGCAAAACCAGTCAAAGGTGACCAGGCAGCAAGCGGTAATGACCCGGGGCCAGTACGCTTCACATCCGCTTCACAGCAATCCGGTACAATCCCGGCATGGGAAATCGCTTATCAAAAATCTACACCCGCACGGGTGACAAGGGCACGACCGGCCTCGGCGACGGTGCGCGCGTGGACAAGGACAGCCTCAGGGTCGAAGCCTATGGCACAGTAGACGAGGTCAACAGCACAGTCGGGCTGGTTCTGGCAACCGAGTTGCCAGAAGCCGTCCGCGACTGCCTGGTCAACGTCCAGCACGAGCTGTTCGACCTGGGCGGCGAACTCTGCATGCCCGGCTACACGCTGGTGCCCGAATCTTACGTCGAGCGTCTGGAAAACTCGCTTGATGCCTTCAACGAGGACCTTCCTCCGCTGAAAGACTTCATCCTGCCCGGCGGCTCCGAAGCTGCGGCAAGATGCCACGTGGCCCGAACCGTGGCCCGCCGCGCCGAGCGCCGGGTGATCAGCCTTGCTCACAATGAGACGGTCAATGAGGCGAGCATACGGTACCTGAATCGGCTTTCGGATTTGCTGTTTGTTATTGCCCGGGTTCTGGCTCGGCATGAGGGTGGGTCGGAAGTTCTCTGGGTACACGGGGATAAGCGAACCTAACGCGTGCCTGCCAGGCAACATTGAACCGCAGGGTGGAAATGGGGTATTCGGATTCAGGACATGCTCTGAATCACCCCAATGGTTCACCGCTTTGGAAAAGGCACCAGGGGCAAGCCCGTTTCCTCGGCCAACGCCTGGACGCGCGGATCTTCGTGCAATGAGCGGGGGGCCGTAAACCAGGGGAACATGGCCAGGTACCAGGGAATTCGTGCGTCCCGTGCCTGTTCCATCCAATACACTGCCTGGTCGTTATCGTCCAGAGCGGAATAAATGATGATTAACGGCAAAGCGTAATGGGTAGTGTGCTCGAAAGCCTGGGCCACCTCCAGTGCCTTGTCAGTCTGGCCCGCCCAGGCGTAAGTCTGACCTAGCGCGAAAGACCAGAACGGCAGATGGGCGATTTTCTCGTGAGCGGTGATGGCTTCGTCATAGTGGCCCTGCTCGAGGCGGACATTGCCCAGGGCGTACAGCGCAAGGGGATCATTGGGATTGAAGTCGAGCACCGATTGAACCATGTTCATCGCCTTGTCGTACTCCCCGGCATCACGGTACTGTTCGGCCAGCCAACCCCGGTAGAAATTGTGCAGCGGACTCAACTCGACGGTCTTTTCACCAGCGACGATGGCCTCACCGTCATCGCCCCTCAGCTCGAGAAACCAGGCCCGATGGTACCAGGCGTCGGCCAGGCTTGGGTTGAGCTCGAGCGCCCGATCGATACTGGCTTCGGCCGCTTCGAAATTCCATTCGCCATACCATTGGTACAAGCCCCTCGCGAGGTGGGCCTCTGCCAGCGTGGGATCCAGCTCCAAGGCTTTTTCGGCGGCAACCATGGCCCGTGTTGCGGCTTCCGATTTCGGCAATACAGAATGCACAAGCTCCATATAGCCCTGCCCCAACGCGGCGTAGGCCAGTGCACTGGTGGGGTCGTTGGCCAAGGCCTCTTCCAGTATTTCAATACCCCGCTGGTAGCCCTCCTGTGTTTCCTTGTGGAACTGGAACATGGCTCGCAGGTAAGCCTCGAAGGTGGCAGGACGGATTTGCAGTGAGCGAGTCAGCTGCTCTTCGTCCACCGCGGTCAGGTGCGCCTCGATGACGCGGGCCACGGAACGGGCCACGCTGGCCTGTATGGCAATCACGTTGTCGAAGGGTTGTTCGTATGTCTCCGACCAGATGTGCTGATCGGACGCCGCATCGATCAGCTTGATCGAAATACGGACCAGGTTGCCGTCGCGAAAAACCGAACCTTCCACCACGCTTGCTACGCCCAGGGTACGGCCGACACGGGGAATTCCCTGACTCGTGTTGACCCTGCGTGCCGAGGTTCGGGACGTCACCTGGAGCGCGCTGACCCGGCCCAGGCTGCTGATCAGAGAATCGTGCATACCGGCCACGAAATACTGCTCGGTGGTTTCCGGATTCAGGTTCTCCAGTGGCAGCACGGCGACAGAAAGTGGATTTATGTCGCGGGTTTTCGGGGCGACATCTATCGCAGCCTGCTCATCGATCACGTGTTGGGTCACGGTCGAAACGGTGAACACTGCGATGGCCACCAGGATCAACAGCACGGCATAATCGGTTTTCCGCAAACTGAGGGATTCCGGGAGCGCATCGTCCGCAGGCGGTGTCCGGGTGATACCTTCCGGGCCGATATCGTAACGCCAACTAAAAAACACCGTCAGCGGAAAACCCGCAACGATGGCTATCCAGATATAACGCAAGGCACCCTCATCGATATCGAGTGCGGGAAACAGCAGGTCGGCTGCCTGCAGGGCAACCCAGGAGCCAATAATGTAGAAAGCCGTCATGCGGAATACACGGCGGCGGCGCAGTTCACTGATCAGTCGGCCAAACCAGTTCATGATCGCCTGCTTAAACCCGGGCCCCGCACTTAGAGCCCGTCTCGCTTGAGATTTTTACAAGAATACCCCGATAAAACCCCATTTGCGAGCATCCAGGTGATTGCACCTGATATTCGCCCTTTCGCCCCGGTCCTGATCAAAACTCAAGGACCATACTTCAGCGACCGCACCTTGCGGCCAATCGATGCAATACATTGGTATTGGACAAACACCGCAAGCGCAGGCAATGAAGCGCTACCAGAATGCCGTTGCACGTGACTGATTTAAATATCAACTCAGATTTGCGTTAATTTTTGTGAGTAATTGACTCCAAGTTCAGTTGACGCTCTTACAAATTGCCGAACTTTTGGAGCCAGGTCATTTACCGTGCGCGGAGAGCTTATGCCAGTTCAAGTGCCTCGGTGTATCCTAAAGTCCTCCCGGCACAAATTGGCACGGATTAGCAGCTCGGGGGTGGCTTGCCTGTTGTCGGGACCTTCGGCTGTCGGGAACAGCCGAAGAGCGCACAGGGATGTCTCGAGCGTGTCCTGACAACAGGCAAGCCACCCCCGAACTGCGGCCCCAAACATTAAGATTAACCGATGCCTTTAATTTCAGTTACTGCTGGGGAAAGTATATTGAGCCTTCTCCCGCACCCCACCCTTCGGCCAGCGCTGCGTAATCGTCTTGCGGCGGGTGTAAAACCGCACTGAATCAGGCCCATAGGCAAACAGGTCGCCGAACAGGGAGCGCTTCCAGCCACCGAAGCTGTGGTAGGCAACAGGCACCGGCAGCGGCACATTCACGCCCACCATGCCGACCTTGATGTTGTCACTGAAGTATCGGGCGGCCTCACCGTCACGCGTAAATATGCAGGTTCCGTTCCCGTACTCGTGGTTGTCGATCAGGTCCATGGCTTCCTGCATGTTCTGGGCGCGCACCACGCATAAAACCGGGCCGAAGATTTCGTCGTTGTAGATTTTCATCTCCTGCGTGACGCGGTCGAACAGCGTCCCGCCGAGGAAAAAGCCTTCTTCACAGCCTTCGACCACCAGGCCGCGGCCGTCGACGACCAGGTCGGCGCCCTCTTCCACGCCCAGGTCGATGTAGCCCTTGACCCTGTCACGGGCCTCGCCGGTGACCAGCGGACCCATGTTGTTCGAGTTGTCGTTGCCGTTGCCGACTTTCAGTTCAGCCAGTTCGTCTTTCAATTTACTTACCAGGGCGTCGGCCGTATCGTCGCCTACTGCCACTGCCACCGAGATGGCCATGCAGCGCTCGCCACAGGATCCATAGGCCGCCCCCATCAGTGCCGACACCGCGTTGTCCATGTCGGCGTCCGGCATCACGATGGCGTGGTTCTTGGCCCCGCCCAGCGCCTGCACCCGCTTACCGTTAGCGCTGCCGGTGCTGTAAATGTATTCCGCGATGGGAGTGGAGCCAACGAATGAAACGGCTTGCACCCGCGGGTCGGCCAGCAGGGTGTCGACCGCTTCCCTGTCGCCGTTGACCACGTTGAATACGCCGTCAGGCAGGCCAGCTTGCTGGAACAACTGGGCGATGAACAAAGGCGCCGATGGGTCCCGCTCAGATGGTTTTAACACGAACGTATTACCGCAAACGATGGCCATCGGGTACATCCACATCGGCACCATCGCCGGAAAGTTGAACGGGGTTATCCCTGCAACCACACCCAGCGGC
The DNA here is from genome assembly GCA_029859645.1 of Lysobacterales bacterium. GTDB lineage: Bacteria > Pseudomonadota > Gammaproteobacteria > Xanthomonadales > SZUA-36 > JAHEFT01. The sequence goes on from JAOUCS010000023.1 coordinate 29,655, forward strand.
TGGAATTCGCTCCAGCTGTCGATGGCCGGGCCGACGTTTTTGCTATGCTCCCCTTTCAGCAGTTCGGGTGCGCCGCAGGCGTATTCGACCACTTCGACACCGCGTTGGAATTCACCGAGTGCGTCATGCAGCACCTTGCCATGTTCCTCGGTGATCAACGCTGCAACTTTTTCAGCATTCTGTTCCAGCAGTTCCTTGAAGCGGAACATGATGCGGGCCCGCTTGATCGGCGGCGTGTTCCGCCACTCGGGAAACGCGGCTTCGGCCGCAGCAATGGCGTCTTCGACGGTGGACCTGGCCGCCAACGCTACCTTCCTCACAGCCTGGCCCGTTGCCGGGTTGAACACGTCCTGGCTGCGTCCACTGTCCGGGACGTTCTGCCCGTTGATGAAATGGCCGATGGTTTCGTTACTCATATCTGGTATTCCTGTCAGTCAATTTGATCGAGGACTTTGCGAACCTTCTCGAAAGTCATCGTAATGTCTTCGGGGCGGGAATTGAGGAACGGTGAGAACTGCAGAATGTCTCCGCCGTTGCGCACCATCAGGTCTTCTTCCCAGAAACACTTCTTGTGGGCCTCCAGTCCGCGGGCGCCAATTTCTCCGGGCCGGGCCACCAGGTCAATGCCACCCATCAGTCCAAAATTGCGGATGTCCGAGACCAGCGGATGACCTTTAAAGGCATGCAGTTCGTCCTCGAAATGCTGTTCCAGCGCTCGTGACTGCTCGAAGGTGCCCTCCTCGACGTAGGCATCCAGCGCAGCAATACCCGCCGCCGCCGCAACCGGGTGGCCTGAATAGGTATAGCCGTGGAACAGTTCGATCGCCTGTTTCGGACCGTGCATGAAGGCATCGTAAATCTCATCGCGCACCATCACGGCGCCCATTGGGATCACTCCGTTGGTCAGGCCCTTGGCCATGTTGATGATGTCCGGCATTACACCGAAGCGTTGAGCGCCAAACGGTTCACCGATCCGGCCGAACGCGGTAATGACCTCGTCGAAGATCAGCAAAATGCCATAGTGGTCACAGATCTCACGTAGCCGTTCCAGGTATCCCACCGGCGGAGGAATGATGCCGGCCGAACCGGAAACCGGCTCGACAATTACCGCGGCGATGTTGCCGCCATCGTGCAGCGCTGCCAGGCGCTCGAGATCATCCGCCAGGTGCGTGCCCCACTTGGGCTGGCCGCGGCTGAAGGCGTTGTGCTCCAGGTCCCAGGTATGTCGAAGATGATCCACGCACGGCAGCAGGCTGGCGCCAAAGGCCTTGCGGTTGGGCGTCATGCCGCCGACCGACATGCCGCCGAAATTCACACCGTGGTAACCCTTCTCCCGACCGATCAGGCGGGTGCGGTGTCCTTCCCCACGCGCGCGGTGATAGCCCAGCGCAATTTTAAGGGAGGTGTCCGCAGACTCTGAACCCGAATTGGTAAAGAAGATTTTGGAAAAACCTTCCGGTGCAATTGCCGTGACTTTTTCCGCCAGTTCGAAAACCTTGTCCGAACCTGCCTGGAAACCCAGCGAGTAATCCAGCATGGCAACCTGATGTTGAACAGCTTCCACAATTTTGGGATGACAATGCCCCAGGCCGCTGGTCCACAACCCGGAGAACGCATCGTATATTCTGCGCCCGTCTTCGGTTTTGTAGTGGTGACCTTCGGCGCCGACGATGATTCGGGGACTTTCCTTGAAATCCCGATTAGACGTAAAAGGCATCCAGTAGGAGTCGACTGCTGTGCGGCTGATACTCATTTGATTAAACCTCGGACTTTTCAACATGCAGACAATATGACGTCTATTATAATTAACATCCAACTCAAAAAGAAGGCATGAGAGGTCTTTTAATGGCTAAAACGTCAATTATTTTGGCAATCGGCATGCAGTCTCAACTGCAGATCATGACCTGTATCGCTATCTGATCCATCTCCTCGCCTTTGAGGATTCCAACTGAGATAAACTGTCGGCATGGCCATGAGTTTGCCATCGAGAATATTGCCACTGGGAGTTATCCTGTTGCTGTTCGTTACTCCACTATTGGCGCAAGACGGCATCGGCATGACCGTTGTATCGCGCGGAGATGTGGAGATCATTTCCGCCGGGCAGACCAATCCACTGGGCCGCGGGGACTTCATTTATGAACATGATGAGATCATTGTCGGCGAACGCAGCTTTGCCGTTCTTCAATTCATCGATGGAACGAAGCTAAGTCTGCGCCCTGATACCCATGTGATCATCGAGCAGTATCGTTTTCTCAGCCAGGATGACGACATGGCCTCGCTAAACCTGGCCAGTGGCGGCTTACGCGTCAATCTTGGCGCCATCTCAGGCCAGCACGGTAAATCGTACCGGATACAAACGCCATCAGGGTTATTATTGGTTTCGGATCAGCAGGGCTCTCTAACGCTTTGTGATGATCAGATTTGTGACCAGCAGGGCCTGAGCGAACTCCCCGACTGACCTTGTGCGCAATGATGAAGCATCGCGCTGCCTTTGTGCCCTCTTTTGATGCATAACAGAACGTCGGTTGTGCTTCCTTATCTATACAAAAGATTGATATTCATACATATTATACAGATGGCACGTTTCCTGCATCTACCCGTGTGAAAGACAATACCGCGCGCGGTATTGAAATATTGACCACCATTGGAGATGTCGCCATGTTAATGAAGAAAATATTTCTCGCCGCGCTTGTATTGGCGCCCCTTGCCAGTTTTACCGCCCCGGCCCATGCAGAAATCAGCGCCAATGTTGCCCTCGTTAGCGACTATCGCTTTCGCGGTATTTCACAGTCCAACAAAAACCCGGCCCTGCAGGGCGGTTTCGACTATGCGTTTGAAAACGGAATCTACCTCGGCACCTGGGGTTCCACCGTTGACTTTGACAGCTCAGGCGATTTCAACGGCAGTCTAGAACTGGATGTCTACGGCGGCTGGACGACGGAATTTGGCGAAAACTCCAGTATCGACCTCGGCTACATCTATTATGCTTACCCGGGTGATGACAACGGTCTTGATGGCGATTACCAGGAGTTCTACGCAAATTACGGCTGGCGCGGTCTGAACCTGGGTGTTGCCTATTCGGATGATTACTACGGCGGTTCAGGAGAGTTCTGGTACCTGCAGGCCAATTATGACTGGAGCTTTGCCGAAATCTGGACGCTTTCACTTCATGTTGGATACAACGATTTTGACGAAGACATTTTTCTGTCTTCAGACAAGGGGCATTACACGGATTACTCGGTTGGCCTGTCTGTCGCCGTGGTGGGGGTGGACATTGGCCTGGCCTGGGTAGGCACCAACCTTGACGAGGATGATGTGTTCGGAACCGAATGGGGTGACGACACGTTAGTGGTATCACTCTCCAAGAGTTTCTGAAATCAGGATAAGTTTAAGATATAGCTTTTCTGCGCCCGCTCGGCGGAAAGGAAAAACACCCCGCCGGCCGGGGTGTTTTTTTTACCCTGCACCAGAGTATCGGTGACTCACTGGCGCTGACCTCAGGTGCCACCACCTTGCCAGTAATGCCTGGCTCTCCTGTCATTTGCGTTTTTCATGGCGCAAAACCTCTGTACACTTGCCTGGATTGGGTTTGATGTGCTTCAGATAATCGGTGAGATGCGGACCATCCGGAAACGGATGTTGAACGGTGATGCAACCCTGACTGACAATGCACGGCTGGACCTGATCAACCTGACCACTTGCCTGGAGCAGACCGTTTGGATGTTACATAAATACCTGTGCGAAATGATGGAATACCCCTCGGAGGCCCAAGATGACTGACGGGGCAGGCAGCCACTATTTTGTAATGATGACGGCGCTTACCGTGGTATTCCTCGCGGTACTCGGCCTTGCGCTGGCGCGAATGCGGAAACGAACGGGGCAACAAAAACGTACCTTGATCCTGCTGATCCTGATGCTGCTGGCCAGTATCGCCGGTGGGCTATGGGTCCTGAAACTACTGGACCAGAACAACGATGCCTTCGCCTTCGCCAAGCAGCAACGCTACGATTCGCTGCAACTGGTTGACCTGGTGCGCCAGACCTCCGATGACCTGACCCGCATGGCCCGAACATTTGCAGCCACGGGTGACGAGCGATTCCTGGATTATTTTGAACACATCCTGTCGATCAGGAAGGGAGACGCGCCCCGCCCTATCGATTACCACCGGGTGTATTGGGACCTGGTCTCCGCTTCTGGTGACTATCCCCGCGCTGACGGACAACCCGAAGCAATATCGGCAGTGATGGAGCGATACGGGTTTACTGGAGAAGAACTTTTTCTTATGGAGCAGGCAGAACGGGCTTCAAATGAGCTGGCCGTGCTGGAGTCCGAGGCAATAAGTCTTGCCCAGGGCCTGTATCCGGACGATAACGGCTGGTTTACCGTGCCCGGCGAACAAGACCGATCCAAAGCCATATCCATTCTTCACAGCGAGCATTATCACCGGGACAAGGCGCGCATCATGTCTTACATCGACCAGGCCGCCAGTGCGGTCGATGCCAGGACGCAATCGGTGATGGACGCACTGGAACTGCGCCGCCAGGAACTTTCCACAGTAGCGATTCTCCTTGGCCTGGCGGCGCTGGTGATCGTGGCGGTGCTGTTCTTTTTCTCTGTTCGCCTGATAGCGCAGGACAAGGTTGACAGTGAACAATCCAAGGCGCCCCGGGCACGCCGTTCTGTCATTCGGGAAGTTCTGTTTAATTCCTGGGTCCTGTTTCTTGCCGTCGGCCTGGCCGCCATTTTCACTTCCGGCCTGATCTGGAGAAACATGCTCCAACTCGAGTTGGCGGAACGGGAAGGCATGAACGATTCATTCAGTACTGTTTTGAATTCGACTTCAAGGGCCATCCAGCACTGGTTTGATAAACAACAGGGTGAAGCCCGCGCCTGGGCGGGCTTGCTGTCCGTTGCAGATCCTGACCAGGAAATTGAGACGCTGATGCAACCGCTGCTCGGCGAAAATATTTACGTCGCTTTCCTGATTATCGACCGGAAAGGACAGGTGTCCGCAAGCGACAACAGTAGCTGGGTCGGGCGGCAACTGGGCAGTCTCACTGGCAAGAAATTCATCAAGCAGACTTTTGTCGCGCCTGGTTTCTCTTCGGTTTCCTTGCCGGGAAAATGGGGCATTAAGCAAGGCGACAACAGCGACCAGGTCCTGATGGCGGTCAGTGCAGCCATCCGGGGCAGCGATGGTGAGTCAACGTCTGCCGTCGTTTTGTTGATAGATCCCGAACAGGAATTCACAGAAATACTGCAACGTGGACGATTGGGTGATTCCGGTGAAAGTTACGCTTTCAATCGCTCCGGCCAACTGATCAGTGAAAGCCGATTTGACAAAGATTTGCGGGAAATCGGTCTGATCGGGAAAGACCAGCGCGGCATCCTCAACATCGAAATCCGGAATCCGGGCGGCAACATGGTCGAAGGGTTCCGGCCATCCGCCAATCGTCAGGAACAGCCCCTGACCCTGATGGCTGCCAGTGCGATTGCCGGCAATAATGGCTTCGACCATGAAGGCTACAACGACTACCGGGGCGTTCCGGTAGTGGGCAACTGGACCTGGATCGAAGAACTCGGCCTTGGCATCGCGACTGAAATGGATGTTTCCGAAGCGACGGAGTCCATGGCGCGGATCAGGCAGCAGGCCGTTACGACAATCTCATTCATCCTTCTTTTGCTGTCCGGAATCACGATTACCTTTCTCTGGAACCGTGTAAACGCAGCCGTTGCCCAGCGGGAGCGGGAAAAATACGTGAAACAGACGAATCTGATCCTGAAAAACGCCACGGACGGGATTCTGACCATTGATGACGATCAGCGGATCATCCGTTTCAACCCGGCAGCGGAACAAATCTGGGGATACAGCGCAGAAGAAGTTCTTGGGCAGGAAATAACGATGCTGATTCCGGAGTATGCACGAAAGGGGCACCTGGCGAATGTGCATTGGTTCAGAGATTCGCAGATAGGCGGCGTGCATATGGAGGACCGTGGTCTTAATCTCGCAGGACAGAGAAAGGATGGGACCGTTTTTCCTGCCGAGGTCGGTATTTCCATGAGCGAAACGGATGGTGAGTACTTTTATTCGGCATTCATCAAGGACGTTACGGAACGCAGGAAAGCCGAGCAAGAACTCTTTGAGGCGAAGGAAGCGGCTGAAGTGGCCACCAAGGCCAAAGGAGATTTTCTGGCCAATATGAGCCATGAAATCCGGACACCGATGAATGCGGTTATCGGGCTCAGCGACCTGGCCTTAAGAACAGAATTGAACGACAAGCAGAAAGACTACCTCTCCAAAATCCACGCCTCAGCAGAATCCTTGCTGGGCATCATCAACGACATCCTGGATTTCTCCAAGATCGAAGCCGGCAGGCTGGATATTGAAGACATCGATTTCGAGATCGACCAGGTGCTGGATAACCTGGCAACCGTTGCCACCGTCAAGACGCGTGAAAAAGGTATTGAACTGCTGTTCAGGCGCGACCCACAGGTGCCCACGGTGTTGGTGGGCGACCCTCTGAGACTGGGCCAGGTTCTGATCAATCTGACCAACAATGCGGTCAAGTTTACTGAACATGGTGAAATCGTCGTATCCATAGACCTGGTGAAATTCAAACAGGAAAAAGTAAGACTGAACTTTGCCGTCAGGGATACCGGTATCGGCATGACAAAAGAGCAACTAGGCAAGCTGTTCCAGTCCTTCTCACAGGCAGATACATCAACCACGAGGAAGTATGGCGGCACCGGGCTGGGCCTGGCCATCAGCAAACAACTGGTCGAGATGATGGATGGCGAAATCAGTGTGGAGAGTGAGCCGGGTGTGGGCAGTGTTTTCAAGTTCGACGTCCTGCTTGGCGTCGGCAAAGATGCACATGAACACACATTTGAAATCGTACCTGACCTGAGAGGATTGCGGGCCATTGTGCTGGATGATAATCCTACCGCCCGGGAAATCCTCCGCACCTACCTGGAGTCCTTTTCATTCCAAGTGGCCGAAGCCGCGGACGCCGAAGACCTGTTCCGGCAATTGCGTGAAGCAGAAACGCCCTACGACCTCCTCG
>JAOUCS010000091.1 GCA_029859645.1 Lysobacterales bacterium
GCATCTAACTGCCGAAATGCACAAGCTAGAGGAACTAGGCTAGTTTCAGTAGGCCCTTTAGCTTTCGACCCAAGGGCGAATATGCCTTTGACTTGATGCTCAGCGACACTTGAGCTGCTCAGCCAGTTTTCACCGATGTTCAATACCATCGCGTCCGGGCCGGCCTGGTACTTGCCCTGGCCCAGTGCGTCGTCGGAAGCGGTGGGGTACTTGAACGTGGCGCCCAAGCCCCAGACCAACCCACTCAGGGTGTTCGGGCCGGCCAGGGTCAGCAGGCGAGGAAATCGCATCGTCACGGGATCCGGGAAACAGCTGTACTGGCCGTCAGGCCGGCTCGGCAAAGCCACGCACGGCCGGATCGAAGATCTCGTCCAGTGTCACGCGGTACTTCGTCAGTCCCTGCTCGTGCAGGTAGCGGAACGCCGTGTCGTAAGTCTTCGCACTGACCTCGTAGCCGTAGGGATAGAAGTTCCGTCCCATGACCGCCACGGTCTCGTCGAACTCCTGGCCGTACCAGGGCAGCGTATCGTAGGCCCAGCCGAGCAATTGCATGTACTTCATGTCCATCGCTTTCGCCTTCGAAAAGGCCGCGAAGACCGCCTGCGGCAGCCAGGGATTGGCTTCCATGACGTCGCGGCGCACCGCGATGGAATGCATGATCGGGAAGATACCGGTTCGCTCGAGGTAGTTCTGCTCCACCGAACGGTGGTCCACGAAGAGGCGCCGGATGGCCGGGTTGCGTTCCATGAAGGCCTTCGGTTCGGCGGCATGGAAAACTGCATCGACCTCCCCGGCCAGCAGCAGGTCGGATTCGTCCATGCCCGCTGGCGCGTCGCTGATCTGAACGCCTTCCGGTGGTTTGACGACCTCCCAGCTGGACGCACCGCCCGTCAGGCCGATGCTGGACTCCTTTGAAGACACGATCCAGTGGAAGTCCTCAGGTGACAGGCCGTATTCATCCTTCAGCACGCCACGAATCCAGGTCAGGCTGGACGAGGAATAGCCGACGATACCGATTTTTTTACCCTTCAGCGCCTGGGGGTTCTCGATGCCGCTGTCGCTACGCACCCACATGCTCTTGTGGCGGAATGCGCGCAAGGCGGGAATCGGCAGCAGTGCATAGTCACGGATGCCGTCGTTGGCCCAGGCCAGCAGGTAGGGAATCAAGCCGATTTCCGTCACGTGGCGGGTCTTCGGACCGCCCAGGGTATGTATGTTCATCGGGCCTATCCCGGTGACCTCGTAGGTAACCTCGCAGCCCTCGATCAGCGCCTCGCCGTTGGCAACCGCGGCAACGCGATTGTAATCGTAGCCGGCCACGGTGATCGGCAGGCCTTCGCCGAACGGGCCGTTTACCTTTTTAACCGTCGGATCGGAGTGCGTCGTTTCCCCGGCCATGGCTGTCGTAGCGACAGCTCCGGCAGTTGCTGCGGCCATCCCGGCCAACCCAGCGTCACGTATGAATCTGCGTCGATCGTATTTCATCAGGCTATCCGTCCTTACCCTGTGCAGGAGCATTCTAGCGGTTAAAAAAAGGCCGCGGCGGATTGCCGCGGCCTCTTCAGATTGGGCATTACTGACCGCCGGAGCCAACCCCCCAACCCGGGTCGACATTGTCGAACTCGGGCAGGTTGCGGATGACCTCGTTCGGGTCGAAGGGCATCTTCTTGATGCGGCCTTCGCAGGCGGCCTGCGTTTCCGGACGTGCATTCTCGATGCCGCACAATGGCCAGTCTCGATTCTGTCCACGATGCGGGTACTTCTCGGCCCACAGCAAGTGGCGCGCCTTCATCTGGTTGAACATGCTCTTGGCCGGGAACATCGGCAGCAGTTTGCCGTTGTGCTCGCGCGGGTCATTGTACAGGTCGTGGAACTCGGGGCCCGACAGGCCTGGCAGTGCGTCGCGCCAGCGCTTCTTGTAACGTCCCTTCACGGTCGCCGCCAGCTCGGGGCCGGTGTAGATGTGCACGTAGTCGCGGCGGCTCTCGCCGTCACCCTCGAAGAACAGGGCCGTCTGGTTGACGCCGTCGATGATGCGGTCGCGCGGGATGTGCTTGCTGGCGCCACCCAGCACAGCGAAGGTGGTGAACAGGTCGGTGATGTGGATGATGTCGCCGACGGTGCTGCCCGGTTCGATCACGCCCGGCCACTTGGCCAGGAAGGGTACGCGCACACCACCCTCGGTGTAGTCGCCCTTGCCGCCACGGTACAGGGTTTCGACCATGCCCGGAGGACCGTTGTGGGTCATCGGGCCGTTGTCGGCCATCAGGATGACCAGGGTGTTTTCACGGATACCCAGGTCTTCCAGTTTCTTCTCGAGCACGGCGACGTAGTCGTCAATGCGCACCATGCCTTCCTGCAAGAGGCCGCCCGAGTTGGTGCGGAATTTGTCACCACCGGCGTGGTTGAGACCCAGGAAACTGCCCAACTGCGGCCAGTAGGCGATGTAGAAGGGTTTCTTGGCCTCTGCATTCTTCTCTACGAAGGTCAGGATGCGTCGCTCGCTTTCGCGGTCCATTTCATAGTAATCGTCTTCATTTGGCGGCGTACCCCATTCACGGACCGGCCCGCCTTTTTCGCCTTCAAGCACCCAGACATAGCCTGTAGGCCGCCAGTCCGGGTCAAGCTCGTAAATATCTTTCGGGTAGAAATCCGGGTACATCACCGCAGATTCCAGTGGGCCCAGTTGGCCGCGTGGAACATACAGGCTGGGCACCTGGTTGTAGGGCGTCCAGAAAGCCTCGTCGAAGCCCTGGCGGTTCAAGTAGCTGGACTGGACATCGCCGAGGTGCGACTTGCCGTAAAAGGCGGTGGCGTAGCCTTCTTCCGTCAGCACTTCGGCCATGGTGACTTCTTCGGCCGCGAGACCGCCGTACTCGTACGGGAAACCGACGTTGTACATGCCGTTGCGGCGCGCGTGGCGCCCGGTCATGGCGGCAGCGCGGGACGGCGTGCAGGACGGCTCCGTGTACATGCGTGTGAAGAACACGCCGTCTTCACGGAACTGGTTCATGTTGGGTGTCTCGAAACCACGCATTTTCTGGATCTCGGGAATGCCGATCTCACCTACAGGGGTGTCGTCCCACATGATGTGGATGATGTTGGGCGGTGTGCCGTGCTTGTCACGAAGCGCCTTCAGTTTCTTCTGGATTTCCTTGTCCTGCTCGGCCCAGGCGTCACCATGCTTGTCCAGCAGCACGTAGTGCTCGGCATCGTGGATGATGTCCTTGGCCAACACCGGCGTGCTGCCGAATGTCAGCAGGGCTGCTACAGAAAGCAGCCCTGTCTTGATAGATTTGGGATTCACTAAATCTCTCCTCTGTAAATTGGCGAATGGTTTATCGACCAGCTTGCCTATCTAGCATGAAATAAAGGTAAAAACTATGAAGATATCCTAGTAGACCGGTTTTCCGAATAAATCACACACAACTTGCGATTCATGCGATCGTCCAGAACGCAGCCAGAGAACCAATCCGAGATCAATTAGCGCGTAGCTTATTGTTCCTATCCGCCAGTTCCGGAAAGGGTCGACAGCAGCTAAAGTCCCATCCATGGATACAGGTTCCGGTCCTGGCCAGAAAGCAGCCATTCAACAATGAGTCAGGTTCTCAGATCAGTCTGTCTGATCATGGCCATAATTGTATGTCCATTGTATTGTGATTTCTTGTCATAGAGTGCGCCAAAAGTGCGCCATTTTACGATATGAACGCTAAGAAATTACGGGAAGATCAACATAACTATTTGATTTAATTGGTGCCGGCAGGGTGACTCGAACACCCGACCTACGCATTACGAATGCGTTGCTCTACCAGCTGAGCTATGCCGGCACTTTAAGAGGGCGGCCAGTATATTCAAAACCCCCTGGTTGCACAATACCGCGCACTGTTCTTACCTCCAAGTATCCGGTTTCTGACGAATTCTGAAGCACTTCCCTGATTCCCCGGGTTTTCGGTCTGCGGGAAAATTTATTCATACAACGAACAGGGAGAACTGACATGAAAAAGCGTTCCAGCGCCCGGCAACATGGATTTTCATTGATTGAACTCTCCATCGCGACCGCCATATTCTCCCTGGGCCTGGGAAGTCTCTCGATGATGATGATCACGGCTGTTCATGGAACAGCCGAAGCCCGCCACCACACAGTGGCAACCAGCCAGGCGGAATCGATGGCTGAGATGATCGCGATGAGCTCTGATGCCTTTGGGCATTATGTCTTTCCGGTTGAGGAGTCCTCTGCTTCCTGCAGCGAGGGGATTTGCCAAAGCTCCGCCATGGCCGCAGGCAACATGCTGTTCTGGCAGAACCATTTGCGTGAAGAATTGCCCAGCGGAGGGGGGTTGATCTGCCGGGACAGCACTCCGGAGGATGGCAATATCGATGACCCTTCCTGTGACGGCAATGGCCCGGTTGTCATCAAGGTTTTCTGGCAAGAATCGCGTCACGACAACTCCGAAGATCGTGGGTTGCGCCGTATAGCGTCGAGGCTTCCGTGGTGAAGCAGCGCGCCAACGGCATGACGCTGCTGGAATTGATGATTGCCCTTGGCCTGGCCGCAATGCTGTCGGTGGGCCTGGTCCAGATCGCCTCCGCCGCTGCTTCCTCGACCCGCTTGCAAAGGAATCAGGCCCAAATACAGGAAAACGCCCGGTTGGCCATCACCATGATCTCACGCTACGTGCGCGAGGCCGGCTTTAATCCCAGGCCCTGGGATGTAAATCTCCCGGAGATGGGCTGGGATGGCGGTTCTATTGAGTCTGCGTCTATTAACAGTGACCGGCTGGTCGTCCGGAGTTGGTCTGACCGCAACTGTTTCGACAACCGGAACCCTGAAACCGACCCGGAGGGACTTCCGGCTTTTTATATCAGGGTATCTTCTTTCGAGCTCAATTCCAGCCATGGCCTGACCTGGGAATGCAGGTACGGCCCCTCTCTCACCGAGCTGGTGAACCAGGTCAGGCGCCAGGGACTTGTGCAGAATGTGGATTCCTTCCAGGCTCTTTTTGGCGAAGACACGAACCAGGACCACGTCGTCGATCGTTGGGTCAAGGCGGGCCATTGGAACCAGGCGACTGGCATCTCCGGGGTCAGGCTGGGACTGCTGCTTTCCAGCGAAGACCGGGTCTCGGAACCCGTTAAATATACCTTTCCTGTTTTGGACGCCACTGCACGGTCGCGTGCTGATGGCAAACTGAGAAGAGTCTTTGAATTCGCAGCCGCAATCCGGAGTAAGACCGGGTGAACCAGCGTGGGATCGCCCTGCTCGTTGGTGTGGTATTGCTTGCTGCGGTTAGCCTGCTCGCCGTCCTTGTAGCCTCGGGGACGCTGTTACAGCGGAATATGGCCACGAATTTCCGGGAGCATGCCCTGGCGCTGGAGAATGCAACTATTGCATCTGCGTTTGCCAGTGCATGGCTGCTGAGCCGCTCTCCCGGCGAACGGGATCCGGACTGCCTGTCCGAATGTCTGCTGCCGATGGGAATTTATGGAGCTGGCGAGCTGCCCCATTCTCCGGAGTTTGAAGGTGCCGGCTGGTGGGATACTTACGGCTATTCCGCCGGGTATGACCCTGAGGCGGCCATCCAGGCTGACGACCCAGACCTTGATGGGCGCTCAGCGCACTGGCTGATCGAGGAAATCCATCACTATACAGCGGCGGAAGCGTCTGGCGAAAATGTCTCAACAGCCACCGGCTATTATCGGATTCTCGGCCGAGGGCAAGGTAAAAACACTTCCAGCGTCGCCGTGATCGAGTCTATCCTGGCCAGGCCTTGGGGAGGAGAATTCGAGATTGGCTCCTATCCGCCCGATGGTCCGGCTCATTCCTTCTGCCAACAATTCGAACCCGAACAGTCATGCGGTGTGCTCTCATGGCGACAGCGAAGATAGTCCAATCAGCCTTTACCCTGCTTGAACTGGCGATCGTGGTCGCCGTGATTGGCACCTTACTGACCATCGCAATACCTTCCTACCGTCAATACGTTCAGAGAGCGCACCGCGCCGATGCTGTCAGGGAAATATTTGCCGCAGCTGAATGCCAGGCACGGATCAAGGCACAGACGGGTTATTTCGATACCACCCGGTGTGTTCCAACACACGTTGATTTGCGATATGAATTCAGATTTGAACCAGTCGACGTGCTGACCTCTGATCACTTCACCCTGACTGCGCTGCCATTGGATGGACAGGAGGACAACTGCAACTCATTGAGCCTTGGTCACACGGGCACCCGCCAGGTGGGTAACCCCGGCGCTTCTGTATCGAAATGCTGGGGCGGGCGTTAGCAGAACTGTTTATTCCCGTGGCATCGGCACGCTATCCGAAATAGGCACCGACCAACCGGCCTGCACTGCTGGGCGATGCGCAATTCTGAGATACCACGCGAGTACATTTGGATAGTCATGCAGGTCAACGGTTTGAAACTCGTGTCGCGCTGCCCAGGGCCAGGATGCAATATCGGCAATGGTGTATTCATTAGCCACGATGTAGTCCTGATCTGCCAGTTGACGGTCGAGGACACCATACAAGCGATGCGTTTCTTTTTCGTAACGCGCTTCGGAATATTCGGACTTGCCGCGATTGAACTTCAGATAATGCAAGGCCAGTCCCAAGGTTGGGCCAAACCCGCCTTTCTGCCACATCAGCCACTGGATAGTCTGCCAGTACATTTCCGGCTCCCGGGGCAGTAGCTTTCCGGCTTTTTGCGCCAGGTATAACAGGATTGCACCAGATTCCATCAGGTTGATCCCGGTGTCCCGGTCCGTGATTGCCGGAATCTTCTGGTTGGGACTGATCGCGGTGAATTCGGCGCTGCGCTGTTCACCCTCATTAATGTTCACAGGATGGACTTCGTAGGGCAGCCCCAACTCTTCCAGTGCGATCGAAATTTTGCGGCCATTTGGTGTGGCCCAGGTGTATAAGTCAATCATAAGTGGAGACTAACACCCTGAAGGCGAAATTCACTTGAGGCAGGTCAGGAGCTGTTTTCGAGTGAAATCCTGAGCTCCCGGGGCAAGGCAAATTCAATGGTTTCCGGTCTGCCGCTGACTTCTTCCACCGCTCGACCACCGGATTTCTTCAATCGCTCGATCACCCCCTGGACCAGGCTTTCCGGCGCTGAAGCACCGGCGGTTACGCCCACAGCCGAGATGCCCTGCAGCCAGGCTTCACGAACATCCTCCGCTCCATCGACGAGGTATGCGTTGATGCCCTGCTTTTCTGCCAGTTCCCTTAAACGGTTCGAATTGGAACTGTTGACCGAGCCGACCACCAGCATGAGGTCCACGCGCCGCGCGAGATCTTTCACCGCATCCTGTCGATTCTGCGTAGCATAGCAAATATCATCATGCTTGGGCCCGCTGATCGCCGGAAACTTTTCCTGCAGTGCGTTGATGACTGCCTGCGTATCATCCACCGACAAAGTGGTCTGGGTTACGTAGGCGAGCTTATCGGGATGCTTGACTTCCAGGCGCTCGACATCCTCGGGATCTTCCACCAGGTAAATCCGGTTACCGCGCGGCGGCTCACTGAGCCATTGCCCAAGCGTACCCTCTACTTCAGGGTGCCCCGCGTGGCCGATCAGCACCACATCATTTCCCGCTTTACAGTGCCTGGCGACCTCCATATGCACCTTGGTTACCAATGGGCAGGTTGCGTCAAACACGCGCAAGCCCCGGTCTCCACCAGCAAGTCGTACTGCCTTGGATACTCCATGGGCACTGAAAATCACCGTCGCATGGTCCGGCACCTGGTCCAGTTCATCGACAAACACGGCACCGGCTCGGCTCAGGCGGTCGACCACGAAGCGGTTGTGCACCACTTCATGCCGGACATAGATAGGCGCTCCAAACAGGTCCAGGGCCCGTTCAACAATTTCGATGGCCCGGTCAACGCCGGCACAAAAACCCCTGGGGTTGGCCAACAGGATATCCATCAGCCCTCCGCGGCCTTTCTTCGGCTGATCAGCAGCACATCCAGCAACAACAGGATGACGCCGCAGGTAATCGCCGAGTCCGCCACGTTGAATGCCGGGTAATGCCAATTCTTATAATAGACATCGATAAAATCTACCACGTAGCCGAGTTGTATGCGGTCCACTAGGTTACCGATTGCTCCTCCCAGTATCAGGGACAATCCCAGCCCGGTCAGCCATTCATTCCGGGGCAGCCGCAACAGCCAGACCAGCAGCGCTAGGCTGACACCCGAGGCGAGGATGATGAAAAACCACCGTTGCCAGCCGCCGGCGTCGCTGAGAAAACTAAAAGCTGCTCCGTAGTTATGTGCGAGCGTCATGTTCAGCCACGAAAAAACCTCAATGGGCCGATACAGTTCAAGCGCCGCGGTTGCCATTTGCTTGGTGTGCCAGTCCAACACAATGATAACAGCAGAAACAAACAGCCAAACCCACGGGAACGGCGGAAAAAATCCTGCAGGTCTTTTGACTTCAGACTGGCTTTCCATCAAATCCACTCAGGCTATCCGGCGGGTTTCGCCACTGCCATAGATATTCTCCACGCAGCGTCCACAAATTTCAGGATGCTCAGGGTCTGATCCAACGTCTGACCGGTAATGCCAGCACCGTACGCATTTTTCCTCTTCCGATGGCGTGACCCGCAACACCAGTTCGCCCTCTTCAAGCTTGATTCGCTCCGCCTCGCCAGGCGCTGAAGCCAGGTCAGCCACGCGTGCTTCCGAAGTCAGCAACACGAATCGCAGCTCATCACCCATGGAAGCCACAGCCTCCAGCAAGGGACCGTCAAGCCACAGTTCAACTTCTACGGCCAGCGACGACCCTGCCTTTCCTTCGCGCCGCACGACCTCGATCGATTTGCTCACAGCATCGCGGACCTGGATCACGCGCTGCCAGCGTTTTCGCTCTGCGTCCGCGTTGTCCAACTGAAACAGGCCTTCGTACCAGGTTTCCAGGAACACGCTGTCACTGCGTTCGCCCGGAACATGCTGGTGAATTTCTTCCGCGGTGAAGCTCAGAACTGGTGCGATCCAACGCTCCATGGCCTCCAGCACGTGATACATAGCCGTCTGTGCCGATTTACGGGCCACGCTGTCGTAACCGGTGGTGTACAACCGGTCTTTCAGAATGTCGAGGTAAAAAGCACCCATTTCAAAAGCACAAAAATTGTGAACCCGTTGGTAGACCTGCAGGAACTGGTAATCGTCATAAGCTTGCTTGACCTGTTCCTGCAATTGAGCCGCGCAATCGACAGCCCAGCGGTCCAGCGGCAACAACTGCTCCGGCTCGAGCCCCTGCTCCGGCGTAAAGCCATCGAGATTGCCCAGCAGGAAGCGGGCGGTGTTGCGAATCCGGCGATAAGCGTCCGACACACGCTTGAGAATTTCATCGGATACGGTCATCTCGCCGCGGTAGTCCGCAGCCGCAACCCACAGGCGCATCACGTCGGCGCCGAGCGTGTTCATGACCTTGACCGGTGAAATAACATTCCCCAGCGATTTCGACATTTTCCTGCCGTCAGAATCAACTACGAAACCGTGCGTCAACACCTGCTGGTAAGGCGCATTGCCATGCATGGCCACCGAGGTCAACAACGAGGACTGAAACCAGCCGCGGTGCTGATCCGAGCCTTCCAGGTAGATTTGCGCAGGTCGCTCCAGCTCATCCCGTTCGTCCAGCACACAGCGATGCGAAACACCGGAATCGAACCAGACATCGAGGATATCGGTGACCTGTTCATAGCTTTCCGGGTCCACGCCCAACTGGTCAAAAATATCTTCCGTGTACCAGCAGTCGACGCCCTGCTCTTCAACGATGCCGGCAATCCGCTTCATCAGTTCCGCGGTATCCGGATGCAATTCACCGGACTGCCGATCGACGAACAGCGTTATCGGCACGCCCCAGGTCCGTTGCCGGGAAATACACCAGTCGGGGCGATTCTCGATCATGCCCCTGATCCGGTCTTCGCCCCAGCCTGGTATCCAGTTCACCCCGGCAATGGCCTCCAGCGCCTGCTCGCGCAAACCGCCTTGTTCCATGCTGATAAACCATTGCGGCGTGACGCGAAACGCGGTTGGAGTCTTGTGACGCCAGCAATGCGGATAGCTGTGCTCGAACGGCTCTACGAACAGCAAAGTGCCATTATCGCGCATGACCTCCAGTACCGAATCGTTGGCCGCCCAAACCCACTGGCCGGCAAACATTTCGACGTTCTCGAGATAACGTCCATCGGCTCCAACCGGATTGGTAACCGGCAAGTCATAGTGCCGTCCAACATGAAAATCTTCCTCGCCATGCCCGGGAGCCGTGTGGACCGCACCCGTACCGGCCTCGGTTGTAACGTGATCGCCGAGGATAACCGGTACCTGCTTGTCATAAAACGGATGCTGCAGGCGCAGATGCTCGAGCACCGAGCCGGGGGCGATTGCCAGTTCCTTGACCTGTTCCATGCCAATCCGTGTGGTAACCGCCTCAGCCAGGTCGCTGGCGAGCACCAGAACCATCGCTTTGCCGTTAACCCGGCCAGACACCAGCACGTAATCCAGCCCGGCGTTGAGGGCAACGGCCTCGTTGGCGGGCAGGGTCCACGGAGTGGTCGTCCAGATGGGAATTCCAGCCCCGGTAGCGCCCACTGAACCCGCTTCAGCATCAACGTCATCAATCCCGAACGCCGCAAACAGCGCTGCTTTGTCCACTGCACTGAACAGCACATCAATCGCCGGCGACGTCTTGTCCTGGTATTCAATTTCCGCCTCGGCCAGCGCCGAACCACAGTCGAAGCACCAGTTGACCGGCTTGGCGCCCTGCATCAGGTGCCCGCCTTCGATAATGGACGCCAGTGCGCGAATCATGTCCGCTTCGTAGATGAAGCTCTTGGTGGTGTAGGGATCGTACCAGTCGCCCAGCACGCCCATGCGGCGAAATCCGGCTCTTTGCAGGTCAATCTGGCGTTCGGCGTAATCGCGGCATTTCTGCCGGAACGTCGCCGCGTCAACCTTGTGACCGACTTTGCCGGCTTTTTTCTCAACCTGCAGTTCAATCGGCAGACCATGGCAATCCCAACCCGGGACATAGGGCGAATGAAAACCGGCCATCAATCGGGATTTGACGACCATGTCTTTCAGGATCTTGTTGACCGCATGTCCCATGTGGATGTCGCCATTGGCATACGGAGGGCCGTCATGCAATATCCATAATGGACGGTCCGCTGTGCGCGCCTGGATGGTCTGATAAAGCCCCGCGTCCTCCCAGGCCTTGACCATGCCGGGTTCGCGATTAGCCAGGTTCGCCTTCATCGCAAAGGCCGTTTTGGGCAGGTTGATCGTGTCTTTGTATTCCATTCTTATTTGCTACTCAAAAGTTGATCCGGTGGAGTCACCCGGAGGGTGTTCCCGCCGCGGCCAGTAATTCCCTGGCCTGGTGTTCGTCCCGCTTCATCTGCTCGACCAGTTCGTCAAGCGTATCGAAATTCAGTTCATCTCGTAACTTTGCCACAAATTGCACTTCAAGGCGCTTTCCATAAAGGTCTTCGTCGAAATCAAAGAAATGTACTTCCAGCAGAGTCTCTTTGCCATCCACGACGGGCCGGCTTCCCAGGTTGGTGACAGTTGGCAGCCAGGGCCCACCCGCCACCCGTGAAAATGCGGCCAGTACACCGCCCAGCGGGCTGGGTGCGGCGCGGATCGCGAGATTGGCTGTCGGATAACCCAGCTTCCTGCCGAGGCCGGCCCCCCGGCACACATGACCCTCCATGCTGAACGGACGCCCCAGCAACCTGGCGGCTCCCTCAAAATCTCCCTGCGCCAGCCTCGCCCTGATACCGCTACTGGAAACACGCTCTCCAGCAATGATCACGTCAGGGACAACGGCAACATCAAACCCCAGTTCACGCCCCAACTGATTCAGCAGGTTTACATCGCCGGCTTTACCGCGCCCGAAACGAAAATCTTCGCCTACGACAACCGCACGGGCCTGCATCTTGTCTGCCAGAACCTGTTCAGCGAAAGAGCTCGCGCTGAGTTCCGCCAGGGCCTTGTTGAATCGCATCAACCAGGTGATGTCGATGCCGGCGGACCGCAACTGGTTCAGCTTTTGCCAGACGGTAGTGAGTCTCGCCGGTGCGCCAACCGGGTGGAAAAATGCCAGTGGCAATGGCTCGAATGTCACAACTGCAGTCAGCTCACCCCGCCGTGCCAGCGATTTGCAGCGATCAACAAGCGCACGGTGCCCCGTGTGGACACCGTCGAAATTTCCAATGGCTACGATGCTGGGTGCCGGGCTGAAAGCCTGCGCACCCCGATCGGGCCGGTCTCTGATCACTCGCATGATGCCAATTGCACACTGCAAAAAACCAGTAATTATACCAGCGCCGGGAGGGAATAGCGGCTAATTAATCAGTGCCTTCAAAAGTGGCGGCCACGCGATCAGCTGGCACCTTTTTCGAGGTGGTGCCGGCGCAGGCCTCCGACCAGTAACGCGAGGCCGTACACCAGGGCGCCCAGCATGATCAGGACGGATAGTTTTGTTGCCCTGGCAATCGCCGTCGCATCAGCCCATTGGCCAATTTCACCCTGCTGCCAGAGGATCGCAGCGACCATGGCCGCGCAAGCGGTGAGCACCGCAAATGACACCTTTCGCCAACCCGGTTCTGGCTGATAAGTGCCCTGCTTGCGAAGCCCGCGGTATAGCAGGCCGGCATTGATATAGGCAGCCACTGAACTCGCCAGCGCCAGGCCGGTATGTGGGCCTTTAAGCGCCAGGGCAAGGAATGTACCCACGAAAATGAAGTTAAGAGCCATGTTGGAAACCATTGCCACGATGGCGATTTTCACGGGAGTTTTTGTGTCCTGGCGTGCATAAAAACCGGGCGCAAGAACCTTTACGGCTATGAAAGCGGGCAAACCGGCTGCATAGGCTGAAAGACTGAGAGCCGACATTTCCACATCACTGAGTTGAAAAGCCTCGTACTGGAAAAGTGTAATGAGGATAGGACTGGCCAGCATGGCAAGTCCCAGCGCCGCGGGCAATGTGATGATAAACGCCAGGCGCAGCGCCCAGTCCAGTGTGGCGGAGAAGGCGTGTGGATCCTGGCTGGCGAACTTACGGGACAGGTTTGGGAGAATGACCGTGGAAAGTGCTACACCGAAAACGCCCAGCGGAAACTCCAGCAACCGGTCGGAATAATAGAGCCATGAAACACTGCCACTCACCAGAAAGGTAGCGATCACGATGTCCAGCAACAGGTTGACTTGCGCAACCGAGGAACCGATCAGGGTCGGGATCATCAACTTGAGAATTCTTCGCACGCCCGAATGCCGCCATCCCCAGCGCGGCCTCGGCATGACTCCCAGTTTGATCAGCGCGGGAATCTGGACCAGTAACTGCGCGATACCCGCCACCAGCACACCCCAGGCCAATGCTTTGATCGGCACTTGCATGTGTCCGGACAACAGAACGGCAGCCGCAATCAACGAAATGTTCAGCAACGCGGGCGTGAGTGCCGGTACCAGGAAGCGATCGAACGTATTGAGGATTCCGCCTGCCAACGCTGTCAGGGAAATCAGCAGGATGTATGGGAAAGTAATTCTCAGCATGTCCGCCGATAACCAGAATTCAGGCCTTCCGTCGATTAACCAGCCAGGGCGGCACGCAGTTCGC
>JAOUCS010000092.1 GCA_029859645.1 Lysobacterales bacterium
TCGCCTCGATCAACCGCTGACAATAAACCGGGATCCCGCGCGCCATGACATGACCGGACAGACCGGCCAGATCATTTCGCCACAGAAAATTTCCAACAGCGGCCTGAACATTGCCGGCAAGGCCGAACTGACTCATGCGTTCGATGTACATGCTGATCGCGTCGTGAGTTGCGTCAATTGTCATTATTCACTCAACAACCCGGTGTATTTCCAACAGCGCAGCGAAAGCCGCCCGTCTCACCTGGATTTTGATCCGCGCCGGCTGACCAGCGCGGACTACCTCACCCGGCCGCTCCACCAATTGGCCAAGGGGAGTTCCAGTCGCGGGCTCGAAGCCACGAGTAGCGAAAACAGCATGCGTCGATGCGAATCCTGCCACGACGCCAGCCAGGTTCATGAATGGTTACCGTACAAGAGGGGACATTTCGCGGCCCTGGCCTGTGAATCCTGTCACGTTCCGAAGATGTACGGCCCGGCCCTGCAGGTTCTTGACCAGACGCTGGTCGATTCAAAGGGACAGCCGCTACGCTATTACCGCGACGTGGAGGGCGATCCGACGACCGCAGACAGCCTGATTCAAGGCTTCAGCCCGGCCATGTTGGTCCGTGAAAACGTGGGTGGCGAGCGCAAGCTGGCTCCGTTCAACCTGGTGACCCACTGGTTCTGGACGGCGGGTTCTCCCCGTGAAGCGGTTACGGAGGAGCAGTTGCTGGGCGCCCTGTATCGCAACGGAAGGCTTGATGCAGACCTGCAACGCCTGCTCGACGCCAATGATGATGGTGCAATTGGCCGGAGCGAGCTGCAATTGCAGTCAGGCGATGCCGTGGCGCGTGTCAGGCAATTGCTTGAGAATGCCGGCCTCGAGCAGGCCGTCCTGGCAGGTGAAGTGATTCCATATTCCATCAGCCATAGCGTCGTCAACGGTCGTTGGGCGACCCGTGACTGTCGCAGTTGCCATGGCGAAGATTCGATCCTGGCGGGGTCCATGGAATTGTCCGGTTTTCTTCCCGATGACCGCCTGCCGGCCATGACCCGGCATGCCGGTATTGGCGCCGGTGGCCTGATCGCCGGCGGGATGAATGGTGGCGCGCGGTTCATCGCTGATGTGGGTGCAGAAGGGTTTTATGTCATCGGCCTGAGCGGACTGGACTGGGTAGACCTGGCCGGACTGGCCATGTTCTTCGGTATTTCACTGGGTGTCACCGGGCATGCACTGGCCCGTTACGTGGCCAACCGGCGCAGGCCCCGCAAAAACGGCCCTACCCGAAAAGTTCACATGTACGATGCATACGAAAGAATCTGGCACTGGCTGCAGGCCAGCGCAATATTGCTGCTTATCTTTACCGGCCTGGTGATTCACAAGCCGCACCTGTTCGGCATGTTCAGCTTCGAGTACATCGTGCAGGTACACAATGTGCTCGGCTTCATCCTGCTGATCAACGCGGCGCTGGCGCTTTTTTATACCCTGGCCAGCGGCACCATCAAGCGATTTTTCCCTGAAAAGGACAACTTCTTTGGCCGCGCATTCGAACAGGCGATGTTCTACTCCAAGGGTATTTTTGCCGGCGATGCGCACCCGCTTGAAAAAACCAAGCAGAATCGTCTCAATCCGTTGCAGCAGATTACTTACCTGGCGATTCTTAATATCCTGTTACCCGCCCAGGTCATTACCGGCGTCCTCATCTGGGGCATGCAGGAGTGGCCGCAACTGGCAGCCACTGTTGGCGGTCTCCCGGTGCTGGCGCCGATCCACACCTTTTTGGCCTGGGCGTTTTCTGCTTTCATCGTGATGCACGTATACCTCACAACTACCGGCGAAAAGCCCCTCTCAGGGATCAAGTCGATGATCAGTGGCTGGGAGGATATGGAAGAGCACCATGGCAATACCGAATCAGTAAAGGAGACCGCGCATGTCTGACCATTCTCGCGCAAAACCCTATATGAACCCTTACCTGGCAGGGACCCTGCTGGGCATCGTCCTGTTCCTGGCCTTTTTTATCACCGGCACCGGCCTTGGCGCCTCCGGCGGGCTGAACCGCTTGCTGGTGTTCTTCCAGAACCTTTTCGTACCGGAACATATCGACCAGGTGCCTTACCTGCTGAAGATGGCGGGCGGTAATACCAATCCGCTCGACAGCTGGATCGTCTACCTGACTGTCGGCACGATCGCCGGCGGATTCCTTTCCGGCCTGATCGGCAGGCGCGTGAAGGTTGAAACCAACAAGGGACCGCAGATCAGCAACAAAACCCGCTGGATGATGGCGTTCCTGGGGGGCATCCTGATGGGCTATGGCGCGCGACTGGCCAGGGGTTGCACTTCCGGCCAGGCATTGTCAGGTGGCGCGGTACTCTCGGTGGGCAGCTGGGCTTTCATGTTCGCGGTGTTCGCCGGGGCTTACGCACTGGCTTACTTCTTCAGACGTTACTGGAACTAGGTGAGAGCTGATATGACTTCATTTCCGTTGCCATTGGCAGAACTATTGGGTCACTACGGTTCCTACATGATTTACCTGCTGGTTGGCCTGGCGTTCGGCGCCACGCTGGAAACCGCGGGATTCGGTAATTCGAAAAAACTGGCGGCACAGTTCTACTTCAAGGACCTGACCGTATTCAAGGTGATGTTTACCGCCATCATCGTGGCATGTGTACTGATCTTTCTCTCCTCGGCAGTAGGCTTGCTTGATTACAACCTGGTCTGGGTGCCGCCAACCTACTTGTGGCCCGGAATCGTCGGCGGCCTGATCATGGGCGCCGGTTTTATCGTTGGGGGCTTTTGTCCCGGTACTTCCCTGGTCGCGATGGCGACGGGTAAGATCGACGGCGTATTTTTCGTGCTTGGAGTTTTGACCGGGATCTTCCTGTTCGGAGAATCCGTCAGCAATTTCGCCGTGTTCTTCGAAAGCTCTTACATGGGACGGTTTACGCTGCCCGAACTGTTCGGGGTCAGTTATGGCGCCGTGGTGGTTGCTGTCGTTGCCATGGCCCTGCTGATGTTCTGGGGTGCCGAAGCCATCGAAGCCAGGGTAGGTGGTCCGACTGCGCAAAAGGCGCCACGCCTGGCTGTTCCGGCCGCCGGCGGGCTGCTGGTACTGGCGCTGGCCGTCATGCTGATCGGCCAGCCGGACAATGCCGATCGCTGGAATATGATCGCGGACGAACAGCTGGCCATGCTCGATGAACGCGCGGTGCAGATCGAGCCGGCGGAATTGCTCGACGTCATCCATAACGCACAGATCAAGGCCGTATTACTGGACGTGCGCGACGAGCGCCATTACAACCAGTTCCATGTTCATGGTGCACGACGGTTGTCACCGGAAGAAGTGATCAACTCGGCGCGTGAGCTGATTCTCGAACCGGCCAACACAGTATTTGTCACCATGAGCAATGATGAAACCGCTGCAACGGAAGCCTGGAGAGCCCTCAAGGCCGAAAGCGTCCCCAACGTCTACATTCTCGACGGTGGCGTCAATAACTGGATCAGGACTTACAGCGATGAAGCATTCGTGGATGAACACCTGATCAGGGGGCGCGACAATGATCAGCCTGCTTACCGCTTCGATGCGGCCATTGGCGCCCGGCACCCGGCAGCGGAGCCGAACCCGGAGGCATTCGAGATTGAGTTTGAGCCGAAGGTCAAGCTGGAGCTCAAGCGGGCGCCTACCAGTGGGGGGTGTGGCTGAGGGGTTCGTTTTTGTCGTAGGCGAGGCGAGTGGGGCGGTCCGAAGGAGCTTCCTGCCCCATCGTCCCACCCGCGGCACGGGATTAGCGCTTTAAAGAACCTTCCTGAGCGCCCCGACGAAGTAATCGATGTTGCTGTCGTTGAACGACGCGATATTGACCCGCGCCGAATTGACCGTGTAAATCGAGAACTCCTCGCGCAGGCGGGTCACCTGGTCCACTGACAGGCCCAGGAATGAGAACATGCCCGACTGGCGCTCCAGGAACGAGAAATCCTTCTCGATACCGGCGGTATGGATTTTTTCCACCAGGGTCTTGCGCAGGCCGTTGATGCGGTTGCGCATGCCGGTGACTTCGCTGAGCCACAGTTCGGTCAGTTCCTCATCATGCAGGATGATGTCAATGATGCCGGTGCCGTGGGTGGGTGGCATGGAATAGTTTTGCCGCGTCAGTGAGTTGATCACGGTCAGCACGTTGGCGGCTTTCTCGCTGTTCTTGCCCATGACAGAAATTGCCCCGACGCGTTCACGGTACACGGCGAAGTTCTTGGAGCAGGAACTGGCGAGGATCAGTTCGGGACACTTTTCGGCAAACAGGCGCACGGACAGGGCGTCTTCTTCAATGCCGCGTTCAAAGCCCAGGTAGGCCATATCAATCATCGGTGTGAAGCCGCGTTCCGCCGCCAGGTCGGTGATTGCCTCCCATTGTTCGGGATTGGGGCTTACACCGCAGGGGTTGTGACAGCAGGCGTGGTACAAGACGACATCATCCGGGCCCCTTTGCCGCAGTGCATCCATCATGTCATTGAACCTGAGTGCGCTTTTTTCCCCGTCGAAGTAAGGGTAAATTTCTGTTTTCAGGCCAGCGGCGGGAAATATCGCATAGTGATTCGCCCAGGTCGGATCGCTCATCCAGACGGTGGCGTCCGGCGTAACCGCCTTGATCAGGTCGGCGCCCACCCGCAAAGCGCCGGTTCCGCCAGGTGTCTGCACGGTACGCACCCGGTCATCACTCAGCACTGCGCTGTCTTTACCGAAAATCAGCTCGGTAATGGCGCTGTTGAACCCCTTTACACCTGGAGGTCCCAGGTAGGATTTGGTGGTCTGCGTACTGTCCAGGATTTGTTCGGCCTTTTTCACACACTCGAGGATCGGCGTGTCGCCCTGCTCATCACGGTAAACGCCGATTCCCAGGTCGATTTTTTTCGGATTGGGATCTGCAGCATGAGCGGCAATGATGCCCAGTATCGGATCGGGCGGAACAGCATTGACGTGATCGAACATGGTAGTGGCTTCCCGGTGAAATTAAATACTGGATTCTACCGGTAAAAAGGGGGTCAGGTTACTTTTTTGGGGTAAAAAGGGGGTCAGGTTACTTTTTGGTGAAAGACCAAAAAGTAACCTGACCCCCTTTTTGAAAAAGTAACCTGACCCCCTTTTTTTGACCCCCTTTTTGACCTCCGTTCCTGAACTTGCTTCTCCTTAAAAAAAAGCCCCGCAAGCGGGGCCGTATATTTCTTATTTTAATCGTTATTATCGTTCTTGAAACTGGTGCCCAGGAGAGGACTTGAACCTCCACGAGCTAATTGCTCACTGGCACCTGAAGCCAGCGCGTCTACCAATTCCGCCACCTGGGCATTAGTAAGGCGGAGGTAAAGGGGGAACCTCCGCCTTGGGGTCGGTTCGCAGGTAAAGGGGGAACCCAGGAACCGGGGCGTACTGTAGTGATTCAGGGCTCCGAAGTCAACAAAAACCTTGACCGGTTTTGACGCGATCATCGCCCTGTTTTAAAAGGTATTGAGCCCTTAAATTGGCGCTACAATAGAACTATGAGCAGAAAATCAAAAAAACCACGTCAGGATGGACGGATTAATGCGGAAGCGCCGTCCCGGAAAGACATACTGAGCCTGCTGGAAGACCGCGGCCGGCCACTGCAGCGGCGCGACATTGTCGAGCGTCTGAATGTGGTCTCCGACGACAGCCGGGAAATTCTGCGGCGACGTCTTCGAGCCATGGAGCGTGATGGTCAGCTGGTCAAAAATCGGCGCAACGCTTACGGTTTGCCGGCCAAGATGGACCTGGTAGCAGGCCGGATCAGCGCCCATAAAGACGGTTATGGTTTTGTCATGCCGGATGATGGTGAGACCGATCTCTACCTGTCACCACGGCAGATGCGCAGCGTCCTGCATGGCGACCGCGTGCTGGCTTCGGTCATCGGGATTGACAACAGGGGGCGCAGGGAAGGTGCAGTCAGGGAGATTCTGGAGCGGGCTCATGAGCGCGTAGTGGGGCGTTTTGTTGAAGAAAGCGGCATCGCCCTCGTGGTGCCGGATGATCCCAGGATCAACCAGGATATTCTCGTTGCGGTAAAAGATACCTTCGGCGCGCAACCGGGCCAGGTCGTTGTTGCCGAAATCCTGCAGCAGCCAGGCGAGCGTCAGCCACCCGTCGGAAAAATCGTGGAGATTCTCGGCAAAAGCGGGGCGCCGGGCATGGCGACCGAGATAGCCATTCGCAATCTCGATTTGCCCCATGAATGGCCCGAAGGTGTTGAAGCAGAGGCTGCGGCCTTTGGGGACGAGGTGACCGAGGCCATGCATCAAGGCCGTCGGGACTTGCGGGATCTTCCACTGGTCACCATCGATGGCGCGGATGCCCGGGATTTCGACGATGCCGTGTATGCTCAGCGTCGCAACAACGGGTGGCGACTGGTGGTCGCTATTGCCGATGTATCGTCCTATGTAAAACCAGGCAGCTTGCTGGATAAAGAAGCGATCAGACGCGCCACCTCGGTTTATTTCCCCGGCCGGGTCATCCCGATGTTGCCGGAGGCGCTTTCCAACGGCCTGTGTTCACTGAAACCTGACGTGGATCGCCTGTGCGTCGTGTGCGACATGTCCATCAACGAATCCGGGGTGGTGGTGCGCGCGCGTTTCGATACCGCGGTCATGCGCTCGCAGGCGCGCCTGACGTATGAGCAGGTCTGGGACTGGCTGGTGAGTGGTAAATCGGAAATCAGGCCGGGTACTAAAGCTGTCTCAGCCTCGCTTAAAGACCTTTACGGTTTGTACAAGGCATTTCGGCGAGCGCGCACAAAAC
This sequence comes from Lysobacterales bacterium, assembly GCA_029859645.1. Classification (GTDB taxonomy): domain Bacteria; phylum Pseudomonadota; class Gammaproteobacteria; order Xanthomonadales; family SZUA-36; genus JAHEFT01. Next base: position 6,777 of record JAOUCS010000092.1, read on the forward strand.
GCGGTGCGATTGATTTTGAGAGCACCGAAGTTCAGTTTCTGTTCGATGAGCGGGGCGCCGTGGCCGACATCATCCCCTACGAGCGCAACGACGCACACATGATCATCGAAGAATGCATGATCACGGCGAATGTCGAGGCGGCCAATTTCCTGATTCGCCAGAAACTGCCTGCACCTTTCCGAGCACATGAACCGCCCCAGCCTGACCGTCTCGAATCGCTAGAACAGTTCTTGCGGGGGTTGGGTATCCGCGTACCCTGGAAGAGCCGTCCTGAACCCCGTGATTTTGAAAACATCGTCCAGCAAATTAAAGGACGGGATGATCAACCGCTGATTATGGCGGTGTTGTTGCGTGCACAGAGTCTCGCTTCGTACCAGGCAGCCAATACCGGGCATTTTGGTTTGGCTCTGAAAGCCTATTCGCATTTCACCTCGCCCATTCGCCGCTATCCGGACCTGCTGGTGCACCGGGCGATCCATTTTGTGACCGAACAGCATGGCAATAAGGGCTATCCGTGGTCAAAAGAGCAGATGGACAAGATGTGCGAGCAGTGTTCACATCGCTCAAGGCGTGCTGAGGAAGCGGAAAGGGATGTCAACGACCGGCTTAAAGCCTACTTCATGGAGCAGCATATTGGTGACGTCTTCAAAGGGCTGGTGACGGGCGTTACTTCGTTTGGCCTGTTCGTGGAATTGAGTCAAAACCATGTCAGTGGCCTGGTGCATATCACCTCGCTGCCCAATGATTATTATCACTTTGATCCGGTGGTGCACCGTCTTACCGGTGACCGTACCGGCAAGGTTTATCAACTGGCTCAAAAAGTTCAGGTTAAAGTCATGGCCGTAAACTTGGATGAACGAAAGATCGATTTTGAAATGGTCAGATGAGTCAGAAAAACCGTGACAGCCTGCTGATTGGCATTCACTCAGTGGAATCTGCCCTTTCCAGGGTTCCGCAGCAGGTCCGCAGTGTCACCGTCGCACAGGAGTGCCGCAATCCCAGGGTGCTCGAACTGGTCGAGAAAGCCCGCGAAGCCGGCATCGCCGTGGCTACCGAGGCACGTGGAGTAATTGACCGGCGCTGCGAAGAACAGCGTCACCAGGATGTCATCGCAGATTTTGACCCGGCCAATACAGGCACCGAGAAAGACCTCGACCCTCTGTTGAAATCCATTGAAGGCGCCCCGCTGGTATTGATTCTCGATGGTGTTCAGGATCCACATAATTTCGGCGCCTGCCTGCGGACGGCTGAGGCAGCCGGGGTAGACCTGGTTGTTGTACCCAAAGACCGCTCGGTAGGCCTGACGCCCGTGGCGCGGCGTTCTGCGTCCGGTGCTGCCGAAGTACTGCCCATCCTTTTCGTCACCAACCTGGCCCGGGTGCTCCGGCAACTCAAGGACCACGGCATCTGGCTGGCTGGCACCACCGACAGCTCGGGGCAGGAGTTGCACCAGGCTGATCTGTCAGGTCCGCTGGGACTGGTGATGGGCAGCGAAGGTAAGGGCATGAGAAGGCTGACCTCCGAGTTGTGTGATTTTCATCTTCGTATCCCGATGCAGGGGAGTGTCAGCAGCCTTAACGTTTCCGTTGCAACCGGGGTCTGTCTCTATGAAGCGCTCAGGCAGAGGGCAGGCAAATGACCCTGCACAAATCCTGCGAAATGCAGCTTCCGGCCTGGCTGGACGATTTTATCGATGACTGGAATGAACCGCTGGAAACCATTGAGCAGAGGATGCACCTGGCCGTGACGCTGGCTGCGGAAAACGTGAAGCATCACACCGGTGGGCCGTTCGGCGCCATCGTGGTGGAAGATGACAGCAATCGCTTGCTCAGCGTAGGGGTCAACCTGGTCACTTCGGTGGAATTGTCGCTGGCTCACGCCGAGATGGTCGCCGTCAGCCTGGCCCAGAGCGCCATCGGCAGCTGGAACCTGGGCTCGACCGGAGGCGCCCAGTTGGTCACGTCTTGCGAACCCTGCGCGATGTGTTTCGGCGCCGTTCCCTGGTCGGGTGTCAGCAGTATCATCTGGGGCGCGAGCAAGGAAGATGCAGAAGAAGCGGGCTTCGATGAGGGTGACAAGCCTGCCGACTGGGTGAAATCTCTCGAGCGGCGCGGCATCCGCACTCAGGCCGGCGTGCTCCACGAAGAGGCGAGGGCGGTGCTGCAACGCTACGCCCGGCGGGATGGCGCGATCATCTATCATCCTGAGAAACACTGAATCAACAAAGGAAAGACCATGGTCTTAAAAATCGCACTGGCGCAAATGATTCCAGACTGGCTGAATCGCGAGGGAACGCTGGAGAGGGTAGAGGTGCAGATTGAAGCAGCCGCCGCCCAGGGAGCGCAACTGGCCGTATTTGGTGAGGCATTGGTACCGGGCTATCCGTTCTGGCCGGAATTGACGGGTGGAGCAGTCTTCGAGAGCGATGTCCAGAAGGACATCTTTGCGTATTACGCAGCAAATGCGGTCGACATAGAAGGTGGTGGCCTCGATTTGCTGTGCCGGAAGGCTGGTGAACTGGGAATCGCAATCTACGTCGGAACCATTGAAAAGACCAGGGACCGTGGCGGTTTCAGCCTTTACGCCACGCTGGTGTACATCGCCCCGGACGGGCAGATTGGCTCTACGCATCGCAAACTGATGCCCACCTATGATGAACGGCTGGTCTGGTCGCCTGGAGACGGCAATGGTCTGCGGGTTCACGACCTGGGAGATTTCCGGGTTGGCGGGTTGAATTGCTGGGAGAACTGGATGCCGTTGCCGCGGGCGGCGCTTTACGGGCAGGGGGAGAACCTGCACGTGGCGGTATGGCCCGGCAGCCGGCGCAACACCGAGGACATCACCCGATTCATTGCGAAAGAGTCCCGCTCTTACGTGGTGTCCGTCAGTGGCATGATGCACGCGGACAGGATTCCTGAAGACGTGCCGCATGCCGGCCTGATTCGCGAAGCCGCCAGCGGCTGGCTGGCCGACGGCGGTTCCTGTGTAGCCGGTCCGGACGGTCAATGGGTGCTGGAACCACAGGTCGGAGAGGAGGGGCTCTGGGTGGTAGAGGCGGATATCCGCAAAGTGGCGCGAGAGCGACAGAGTTTCGACCCGGCCGGTCATTATTCCAGGCCCGATGTGACCCGGCTGAAAGTGAATCGTAAGCGGCAAAAAACCGTAAAACTATCGGACTGAATCATCCTGAGGCATTAGATCCTGATGTTCACTTATATCAACCCAGACGTCCGCAAACGGCTCATTGCTCAAGGTAAGCTGCTGCGCATCGACGAATCAGGGCAGCTTATCGACGTGCACGCACCGGAGCCGCCAAGCGGGCTGTCGATCAACTTGCTGGGGCCTGTTCCGCTGCCCATTGCGTTGCCCTCTGTAGAAACGACTGTGGACTGGTACGCAACGGTTCGAAGTACCGAGCTTGGCCGGGTGGAATCACTGGCATCGAAGCTGCGCGAACGGGGTGAACAAAATCTGTTTGCCCACCTGGTTTCGCCGCTGGCGATTAACAGCGTGCTGGTAATCGGGAAACCGGCTGAAAACTGCTTGATCAGGGTCCACAGCAATTGCCTGAGCGGAGATGTGTTCGGTTCACAACGCTGCGATTGCGGGCCGCAACTGGACACTGCCATTGCGCGGATCAATGCGGATCCTGCCGGAGGGTATTTGGTATACATGGCCGGTCACGAGGGTCGCGGTATTGGATTGTGGGCCAAAGCGGCTACTTATTTATTACAGGATTCGGGAGAGAACACTTACCAGGCCAACCGCTCCCTGGGCTTGCCCGACGACTCGCGCGATTTCACCGACGCGGCTGTCCTGATCAAGTACTTCGTCGGTGACAAGCCTTTCCGCCTGCTGACCAACAACCCGAAGAAAATTGAAGATCTCACCCGGTGTGGACTGCACGGCATTACCCAGGAGAAACATGTGTCCGGCGTGGGCGAGTGGAACAGGCGGTATCTTCACGCCAAGAAGGAATGGGGGCACCGCCTGGACGATGAAGATATCAGCTTTTGACTGATTCTGGTCGGTATCTAAACGATTTCCGCCCGAAGATTATCCAGGAACTCACGCATCAGGCCTGCCCGCCGGTGCGCTTCGGCACGTCCGGCTTCCGTCTGCATCGTATCCGGCAGCTTAAACAGCTTATTGTAGAAATGATCGATCGTGTACCGCGAATCGTCCGGTTCACGGTCGTCGCAAAAAGGATCGGTGGCATCGCAGAGCGGACGGTTCAGGTGCCCGCCTACCAGCAGGCAGCGGGCGATTCCGATGGCGCCCAGCGAGTCGAGCCGATCCGCGTCCTGGACAATCTGAGCTTCCAGCGTGCGCGTGGGGATAGCAGCTGTGTAGCTGTGCGCTTCTATAGCGTGATAAACCTCGTCCAACTGGTCTTTCGGGTAATTGTGTTCAGCCAGGAATGCGACCGCTGCATCGGCCGCCAGACGCGAGCCCTGAGCTCTGAGTGGGCTGTCTTTGGCCACGGCGACGCAATCGTGTAACCAGGCTGCGGGTATCGTAATGGATGAATTAGCATCTTCAATATCAGTAAGATAGACACAATTCTTAACAACTCTTCTCACATGACTGATGTCGTGCGCACCGTCCGCAGGGATCGTTTTTTCAAGAAATGCAAGGCACTGTTGCTGCAGCCGTTCCAGGTTCATCTTCGACGTTGTCTGCGCGGCTTCTTGCGCGCGGGGGGCTTGTTGATGGTACCTCCCGTTTGCTTCAGAGAGAGGCCCTCTGAGGTTGCTGCCAGGCCCACGTCCTCGCGCAACACCTGGTGATCGGCCGGGTCGATTTCCGACCACTGTCCCATGCGTAACCGCTTCGGCAGAAAAGCGGCGCCATAGCGCACCCGTTTCAGCCGGCTGACCATCAGTCCCTGCGATTCCCATAATCGCCGCACTTCGCGATTACGGCCCTCCATGATCGTCACGTGATACCAGTGATTTTCACCGCTGCCGCCGGCAGGCTGGATATCGCTGAAAGACGCGGGCCCGTCATTAAGCTCCACGCCTTCCTTGAGTTTTCTCAGGGTTTCTTCAGAGGCCTCGCCGCGAATGCGGCAGGCGTACTCGCGATCGACTTTGTTGGAGGGGTGCATCATCGCGTGCGCCAGTTCCCCGTCGGTCGTCAGCAGCAGCAATCCCGTGGTGTTGATATCCAGCCGGCCGATGGCCACCCAGCGCCCGTCCCTGACCCGCGGCAAGCGGTCGAAAACCGTTTTACGCCCCTGCGGATCGGACCGAGAGGTAACCTCGCCCTCGGGTTTGTTGTAGATCAGGGTTCGCTGCCGGACCGGGCGGGTATCCACCTGCCAGCTCTTGCCGTCGAACTTGATGGTGTCGCCCTGGCTGACCGAGAGCCCAAGCACGGCGGTTTTGCCGTTGACTTCGACTTTGCCGTCCGCAATCTGTTTCTCCAGGGCGCGCCTGGAGCCCAGCCCGGCCGAGGCCATCAGTTTTTGCAGCCGCTCAGCTTTCTTCGGTGGATTCAAGTTCCAGCTCCGGCTCGATGGTATCCATGTCCTTGATTTCTGCCAGCGAAGGCAGGTCGTCCAGGCTGGACAGGTTGAAGTAATCGAGAAAAGCCTTGGTGGTGCCAAACAATGCGGGTTTTCCAGGCACATCGCGGTGCCCCACCACCCGGATCCATTCGCGTTCCTGCAGCGTGCGGATGATGTTCGTTCGGACCGAGACACCGCGGACTTCTTCGATGTCCCCGCGCGTGATCGGCTGACGGTAGGCGATCAGCGCCAGTGTCTCCAGCAGCGCCCTGGAATAGCGTTGGGGCCGTTCCTCCCAGAGCCGTGTCACCCAGGGGTTGGTGTCTTCCCGGATCTGAATTCTGAAGCCATTGGCGACTTCCTTCAGTTCCAGTCCCCGCTCTGCATAATCTGCACTCAGTTGTTCCAGGGCTTTGCCGATTTCCGCGGCGCTGGGCCGTTCCTCATCGGTAAATACCGTCTCGATTGCTTTGAGTGACAGCGGTTCCCCGGCAGCGAGCAATACAGCTTCGAGGATGCTTTTCAGGGAGGTTCGAGCCGTGTCTCCTATGCGCGCCATGCGTGTTCCTCGTTCATTCGTAGGCCTGGGCGGACGATTCCGGGCTCTTCACGTAAATCTGGCCCATCGGCTCATTCTGGATGATGTCGACGATCCGTTCACGGGTCAGTTCCATCAGGGCCAGGAAAGTCACCACCACGCCCATCCGGCCTTCTTCAGCGGTGAAGAAATACTGAAATTCCATGTACGGGTTCTTGCGCAGCAGGTCGATGATCGAGGTCATCCGTTCCCGCACCGACAGGGGTTCCATTTGTACATGGTGACTGCCGAACAGTTCGGCGCGGCCGAGTACGTCCTTTAGCGCGTCCAGCATGTCTCCCAGGTCAACCTCCGGTGGGATCTGGACAATATGTTGCTCGGTCATAAAGGCGCTGGCAACAACGAAATCACGCCCTTCACGCGGCAGGTCATCGAGATTTTCGGCAGCCTGTTTGAAGCGCTCGTATTCCTGCAGGCGCCGGACCAGTTCGGCCCGCGGGTCGTCCTCGTCATCCTCGTCGCTCTGCAGACGAGGCAACAGCATACGGGATTTGATCTCGGCCAGGATCGCGGCCATGACCAGGTACTCCGCAGCCAGTTCGAACTGCATGTCTTCGAGCATCGCGATGTAACCCATGTATTGCTCGGTGATATCGGCAATCGGAATGTCCAGGATGTCGAGATTCTGGCGGCGGATCAGGTACAGCAGCAAGTCCAGCGGCCCTTCGAATGCTTCCAGGAATACTTCCAGCGCGTCCGGCGGAATATAGAGGTCCTTGGGTACCTGCGTG